>NZ_JBHSFQ010000020.1:0-119583 GCF_042653925.1 Nocardiopsis mangrovi | reverse complement strand
GGGTTACGGCGGTTATGGCGGGAGGGAAACACCCGGTCTCATTCCGAACCCGGTCGTTAAGCCTCTTTGCGCCGATGGTACTGCCCTGTGGTGGGGTGGGAGAGTAGGTGGCCGCCGGACATTTTTTGGTGGGGGTGGGAGCTTCGGTTCCTGCCCCCACCTTTTTTTGTGGGTTTTTTCGCGACCCATTGTGAACAAGTGAAACATGAATGCGCGAACGATCCACGACCGGCGTACTACCCCACTCCACATCACCACCGCTGAACGGCCTCGCGTCACGCCAGTGACCACTCCCGCGGCATATCGGCCTCTCTCCTGCGGAACTCGTCCTCAAGGAACTCCTCCCACGTGCGATTCCCTTCGCGGTGCTCCGATGTGAGGTTGGCTCCGGATCTGAAGCCCGAGGCGATCTGCCCGGGTAGGGGAACCCGCACGACGACGGGGTCGATCTCCCTCGCGATGAAGTACGCGTCGGCCAGACTCTCCAGGGTGCGCACCTGTGGCCCGCCGATCTCCTGGTCGCGCTCGGACGATGACGGTCCCTCCAGGGCGATGTCGACCAGGCGCTCGGCCACCTCGTCGGCCGCGATCGGCTGTGCCCAGAAACCTGTCGGCAGAGGAACGACCGGGAGCCGGGTCAGCCGGTCGAGCATCCGCGCGAGCAGTTCGTGGAACTGTGTCGCCCGCAGGACCGTGCGTTCGAGCCCGGACTCCGCCAGCAACTCCTCGGCGGCCACCTTGCCCCGGTAGTACGGGAGCGGAATGTGGTCCATCCCGACGATGGACACCTGAACGATGTGCCGGACCCCGGTGCGCGCCGCCGCCGAGATGAGGTTCGCCATCGACGTCACCTCGGCGGAGGGAGACCCCGGGCAGTGCGCGCAATGTACGACCGTGCCCACCCCGTCGAGTGCGAGGTCGAGTCCGTCGCCCGTGTTGAGGTCACCGGTGCACCAAGTGGCCCGTTCCGGCCACGCCGGTGCCGCTCGCCGGCTGAGGATGCGCGGCTCGCTCCCCCGGTCGGCCAGCCGTCGTGCGACGTGCCCGCCGAGGGTGCCCGTACCGCCCGTGACCAGTATCGAACTCATCGTCGGCCCCCGCCTTCACTCGCCATCCGGGTCGCTGTCCCCGGAGCCCCCTAACCCCGCGGGCACCGCCCATGTGTGAAGGGAAGCGCGACATTCGAATCCGACGTGTCGTGCGGGCCTGGCAGTCTGGTCGGCACGCCGACTTGTCGGCATGGAGACGAAAGGATCTGTCGATGCCCGCAGCCCTGACTTCCGCTCGACTCCGGCTCGCCCGTATGCACGCCCAGCTCCTCGCCGGCCCGCCCGCGGCCGGTGTGGTCGGGGCGGTCCGAGGGGCGGCCGCTCTTCAAGCCCAGGACATGAAGGCGTCGAAACTCGGGGTGCGGGCACGCACCTCGGGCCTGGCCCTGGCGGACGTGCGCCGCGCGGTGACCGAGGAGCGCTCCGTGATCCGGACCTGGGCCATGCGCGGCACCCTGCACATGATCCCCACCGCCGACGCCGGTTGGATCGTCGACCTCTTCGGCCCGGTCGTCCTGCCCCGGTTCCGGCGGCGCCGGATCGACCTCGGCCTCGACGACGACCTGTGCGATCGCGCGGTCGACGCGCTCCCCGACCTCTTCGCCTCCGGCCGGCCGCGGACCCGGGCCGAGATCGTGGCCGGGCTCCGCGAGTCCGGTGTAGCGGTGCCCGCCAACGGGCAGGCGCCGTTCCACCTCCTCCTCTTCGCCGCCCTGCGCGGGGTCGTGTGCCGAGGCCCCGACACGGACAACGGGAACCCCACCTATGTGCTCCTGCGCGACTGGGCGGGGGCGTGGGAACCGCGCGACACCGACGCCGCGCTGGCGAAGCTGGTCCGCAGGCACGTGTCCGGCTACGGTCCGGTGTGCCCCGAGGACTTCGCCGCGTGGTCGGGGCTGCCGGCGCGGCACGTGCGGCGCGCGTGGGAGCTGGTGTCGCCCACTCTCGCGGAGGTGGCCACCGAGTCCGGGAGCGCGTGGGCGCTGCGGGAGTTGGCCGACGTGTTCCCCGCCCCCAGGCCGCGACCCGCCGTCCGCCTGCTCGGCCCGTACGACGGCTACCTGCTCGGCTACAAGGAGCGCGCGTGGGCGCTGCCCGCCCATTCCGTGCGCCGCATCCTGCCGGGCGGAGGAGCGATCCACCCGGCGGTGCTGGTCGATGGCGAGGTGGTCGCGCGGTGGCGGTGGCGGGGCGACGGCGTCTTCATCGAACCGTTCGCGCCGCTGTCCGAGGATACGATGGCCGGCATCGCCGCGGAGGTCGAGGATGTCGGCCGGTTCCTCGGAATTCGGGCGACCATGGACGTCGCCGTGGGATAGCCTCCGACCAACGGCCACGGCCGTGAGGAGCGCGCAGGCAGCGTCGTCGGCGCACGGGTGTCCCCCGGGCGCCGACCGCGGAGGCGCAAGGGTCCCGCGGCCGCGGCTGCCGTGCTCGCGGCCGTACTGGATCCGGGCACCCCGATCAGGAGGGAGCCGGGCGGTATGCATCGACGCGGGGCACGCCCCCGCGTCCGCGCCGGGTGCTGCGGCGGGTGCGGCTATTCGTCGTCGGAGTCGACCCCCGGATTGTCCATGAGCTGACGCACCAGCGCCATGAACTCTTCGTCGCTCATCGTCGCCCAGTCCACACGCTCGTTCATGCTGAGCGGTTTCCCCAGCTTCAAGATCAATAAGCCTGAAAAGGACGCATCCGGCGGAGAATTCTAAGTAAATGCTGTGCGTCGCGAAGTGGCGGGCTCAGATGCGGCGGTTCACCGCGGCCCGGCACTGCGGGCAGCGGCAGCGCTTGTTGTAGCCGGTGACCGTCCCGTGCGGGATTTTCGGGTCGCGCTCGGCGGTCAGCGTGGCGTCCAGTTGGTCCCCGAACGGCTTGAGGATCCGGGCGGTCGAGAACACGCGTTGCGGGCTGACACCGAGGTCGCGAGCCGCCTCATCGATGTGGTGCCCCATGCGGAGCTTTGCGATCAGCCGCGAGCGCGTCGATGCCGGAAGTTCCTCCTCGGCGTTGGCGATCAGCCGCTCGGTGTCGTCCATGGGTTGGCTCATTGAGTTCCTAGCGTGTTCGGGGTGCGGTCCCCCGTTCATCCATCCTGCATCGTACGCGCTTTCGCACCTCGGGGCTCGGTCGGCAGGCGGGGGCGGCACGCGCGGTGCCGGGCCGGGCCATTGGGGCGCGTGGTCGTCCCGGGGCCATGGTGGTCCCCGCCGGTTCCCGTCCCGTCCCGCCCTCCGTGCCCGTGTTCGAGTGTCCGGTCCCCGGCGCCTTCCCGTGGTTTCGGTCGCTCGGCCGCTTCGGCGCTCTCAGCGGCGGCGATGGTGCGTGATCTCACCACGTCCCACGTGGCGATCAGCGGCCGGGTTGCTACCTTGGGTGTGGGACCGGTCGGTTCTGACCGCCCCCGGACGAGGTGCGCCGTACCCGGAACGCAAAGACGGCGCGGATTCGATTCGGAGGGCGATTATGGCATGGGTTCTGCTGGTGGTCTCCGGTCTCCTGGAGACCGCCTGGGCGACCGCTCTGTCCAAGACCGAGGGTTTCACGCGACTGTGGCCGTCACTCATCTTCATCGTCACCCTGGTGCTCAGCATGATCGGGCTGGCCTTGGCGCTGCGGAGCATCCCTGTGGGGACCGGGTACGCGATCTGGGTGGGCATCGGGGCCGTCGGCACCGCCATCGTGGGCATGACCTGGCTGGGTGAAGGCGTCAGCATCGCGAAGATCTTCTGTTTGCTGTTGCTGGTCAGCGGTATCGTCGGGCTCAAGCTTCTGCACTAGGGCGCCGGCCCCGCGGACGCGGGGATTCGGTCGGTCGGTGGGTCTTGATCCGGACCGCCGCCATTGGGGTCCGTGGGGAATGTCGGCCGACCCCGCTCCGGTGTCCGGAGCGGCGGGCCGCCCCACCGGCCCCACCGGTGTTCTCCGGTCACGACGGCAACGCCGCGAGGGCGTATTCGGTCCCGCGGCGGGGAGAAAATCCCGGATCCGGCGGCCAATTTCTAGAAACGCATTGCTAGAGGGTAGGGCGAGTGCTTCTCTAGTGCCACAGTCCCAGTACTCAGCGTGTACGGAACCGAACGCCATGACGAGCCCCACAGTTCGCCGTCGCCGCCTTTCAGCCGAATTGCGCCGACGGCGCGTCCAAGCCGGAATGACCCTCAGTGATGTTGCAGATGTGCTCGAATGGTCCCCTGCGAAACTCGGGCACATCGAGACCGGTATTCGCAAGTGGCCCTCGGTCATGGAGGTCTCCGCCCTGCTCAAGTTGTACGGAGTCACCGGAGGACAGCGCGAGGCCATCCTCACGCTGGTCCGCGAATCGCGCCTGCGGCCTTGGTGGACCGAGTACGAGGACGTCCTGTCCTCGGCCTACGTCGGCAACGAGGCCGGCGCCGTCGCCATCGACACCTATGCCGGCATGCTGGTCCCCGACCTCCTGCAGGTCCCCGAGTACACGGCCCGGCTCGCCCGCTCCCAAGGCCACGACGAACGCGGCGTCGAACGGATGGTCGCGGCCTTCCTCAAGCGCCAGGAGGTCCTCGATCGCGACAACCTGGAGCGCTACCACGCCGTCATCGAGGAGGACGCCCTGCACCGGGTGGGCTCCGACCCGTCGCTGCTGCACGCGCAGCTGCGCCGGCTGATCGAGCTGGGGACGTCGCACGACCGCGTCGTCATCCGGCTGGTGCCCACTTCGGCCGGGCTGCACGCCGGGACCGCGGGGCCGTTCACCGTGCTGGAGTTCGATGAGGACGAGGCGTCCCTGGCGTTCGTCGACGCCACGCACGGAGGCGGGATCGTGGAGTCCGAGGACGGGGTCGCGGCCTGCCAGGAGGTGTGGCGCCGCCTCATCGCGATCGCCGGGACCCCGAAGACCACGCTCACCACGCTCAAACGGCTCTCCCTTCTGACATGACCCGCCGTCCCGGCCCGCCGCCCCCGATCCGCCGCTCGCTCCCGACCCGGTGACGCGACCGTCGCGGCGGCCGCCGCGGCCGTGTCCGGTCCGCCGGGCTCCGGGCACCTACCCTCCGGGTGCGCTTCCTTCGGGCCCGCCCTGCCCCGGTTCACGCGTCTCCGGCCCCTCCGCCTCCGGCTCGGTCCGCCCCGGGCCGTCCGCCTCCGGCTCGTCCTGTCCCGGCTCGCCCTGCCCCGGCTCGCGGGGCGGGGCGAGGCCCGCGGCCTCGTAGGCGGCGCGCTCGTCCAGCGTCTCGTTCTCCAGCAGCGCGTGGGCGATGGCGTCGAGCCGCTCCCGGTTGGCCGTCAGCAGGTCGCACGCCTCCTGATAGCACTCGTCGACGATCCGCCGCACCTCGGCGTCGACCGTGTCGAGCGTCGCGGGGGCGAACCGCTGCCCGGGTGCCTCCTGCCCGGGCCCGGGCAGCACCGTCATGGGGCCGACGGCCTCCGACATCCCCCACCGCCCGACCATCTGCCGCGCGACCGCGGTGGCGTTCTCCAGGTCGCTTTCGGCGCCCGTGGAGACCACGCCGTAGACGACCCGCTCGGCGGCCATGCCGCCGAGGGCGCCGATGATGCGGCCGCGCAGGTACGGCTCGTCGTAGCCGTAGCGGTCGTCATCGGGGCTGGAGATCGTGGTGCCGAGCGCCCTCCCCCGCGGGATGATCGAGATCTTGCGCACCGGGTCGGCGCCGTGCTGCACCATCCCGAGCAGTGCGTGGCCGGACTCGTGGAACGCGGTGCGCGTGCGCTCCCTCTTCGGCATGACCACCGAACGCGCGACGCCGAGCTGGACCTTCTCCAGGGCGTCGGTGAAATCGCGGTAGGTCACCGCGGTGTGCCCGCGCTTGGCCGCGAGGAGGGCGCCCTCGTTGGTCAGGTTCGCGAGGTCGGCGCCGGTCATGCCCGGGGTGCTGCGCGCCAGCCGGGCGAGGTCGGCGTCCTCGGCCAGGGGCATGGCGCGGGTGTGCAGGGTGAGGATCGCGCGGCGCCCGGCGGTGTCGGGCGGGTTGATGGTGACCCTGCGGTCGAACCGGCCGGGGCGCAGCAGAGCGGGGTCGAGGACATCCGGCCGGTTGGTCGCGGCGACCACCACGACTCCCTCGGTGCCGGTGAACCCGTCCATCTCCGTCAGGATCTGGTTGAGGGTCTGCTCGCGCTCGTCGTTTCCGCCGAGCGACTGGCCGCCGCGCGTGCGGCCGATCGTGTCGATCTCGTCGATGAAGATGATCGCGGGAGCGACCTTGCGGGCCTCGCCGAACAGGTCGCGGATGCGGCTCGCGCCGACGCCCACGATCATCTCGATGAACTCCGATGCGCTGGCGGAGAAGAAGGGCGCCTTCGCCTCGCCCGCCAGGGCCCGCGCGAGCAGCGTCTTGCCGGTGCCGGGCTGACCGGTGAGCAGCACGCCCTTGGGCAGCTTGGCGCCCAGGCGCCGGTACTTGTCGGGGTCGCGCAGGTAGTCGACGACCTCCACGAGTTCATCCTCGACCTCGTCGATGCCGGCGACGTCGTCGAAGGTCACCCGGATGGTCGTGCTGTCGATGGGGGTGGAGGCGGGGCTCTTCCCGAGGCCGCCGACGCCGCCCATGCCCCCTCCCATGCCGCTCATGAGGCTGCGGCCCCTGCGCAGCAGCCAGAACCAGAAGAAGCCGAAGGCCAGGACCGGCAGGATCGCCCAGAACAGGTTGGACCAGACCCCGCGCCGCTGGTCGACCGGCTCCGCCCGGACGACGACCCCCTTGTCGACCAGCGCGCGGTAGATGTCGTCGTCGGCGAAGACGGGGCGCTCGGTGGTGAACTCCGTGTAGGTCTCGTCGCGCTGGTCCGGTACGGGCCGCGCTGCCTTGAGCCGTCCCTCGATCGTCTCCCCGCTGCTGTAGACGTCCCTGACGTTGCCCTCGGCGACCTCGCGGCTGAACGTCGTGTACGGGATGGACCGCACCTTGTGCTGGAGGTCCGCGACCCAGGTCACCACGAAGAAGGCGAGGTAGAGGACGGCCAGGGTGATGATGAATCGGCGCCAGTCGGGCCGCTTGGGGGTATCGTCCTTCCCGGAAGGGACCCCCTCCGTACGCCAGGGGTCCGGCGACCGCTCGTCGCGGCCCCGGCCGTCCCGGCCGCCGCCCTCCCGGTCGCGTTCGCGGCCGGGCTCGCGGTCGCGGCCGTCCGGTTCGCGCCGGCCGGGTGCGGGTTTCTCGTCGTCGGCCATCGTCACCCTCCGTGTGCCGCGCTGGGCTCACGGTAATTCCGCATGGCACCCTGCCGTGGGAGAACACGCGTGGAGAGGGGGCAAGGGCCCGGCCCGGTGGAAGGCGGACGCCGGGAACCGCCGGGCCGCGTCGGGAAACACGGACATCGGGCAGGATTGCCGCGACGGGTTGCTAGTCTGCTGGGAGACAACCCCATAAAGTTCTCTACTGACGCCTTCCGATCGGGGGCGTGCGGCGGCCATCGGCCGTCAGCGCAATCGGGGTTCTCCCGGCCGCCGAAGCAGCGTCGGCGTCTATTCCGATTCGATTCATCCTTATCCATGATCTAAGAAGGGGTCCACACCGTGAAGAAGATCATCGTCCTGGTGCTGGTTGCCCTCGGGGCATTCGCCGTCTATCGCAAGATCCAGGCCGACCGCGCCGAGCTCGACCTGTGGACGGAAGCCACGGCCGGCGACAACTAGGTTCAACCAGGTTCCACCGGGCCGACCAGCCACGGCACGTCCGACGTGTCGGTGGCTGCCGTCGTGTGTGCCAGAAGACGTGGGCGATCTCGTTCGTCCCCTGCCGCGCCCACGCTTCTGGGACATCCCCTCCCGGCCGCGCCACCCCCGCCCCACTCCCCGCCGACCGGCGCACCACCGCCCGCCGGGACGGTATGCTCTCCTTGATCATTGGGGCCATAGCTCAGATGGCAGAGCGCCGGTTTTGCATACCGGAGGTCAGGGGTTCGACTCCCCTTGGCTCCACCGAAGAGAACAGCAGACCAGGCGGTACGACGGGGGCTCCTCACGGGGTCCCCGTTCTTCGTCTCCGGGGTGCGGGCCGCATCGGGACCGGGCGGGGTGTGATCCGGGGCAGTCGGCGAGCAGGCGGTCCCGGCGGACGGGCGGTCCCGGGGGCTGAGGGGGCGTCCGTCGCCGTACCGCCGGCCGCCTACAGCTTGCGGAAGAAGGCGCGGATGTCGTCGACCAGTGCTCCGGGTGCCTCCATGGAGAGGAAGTGGCCGCCCGCGCCGAGGTCGGTCCAGTGCACGATGGTGTGGTCGCGCTCCGCCCAGCGGCGGACGGTCACGTCGTGGGCGGACACGAGGACGCCGGTCGGCACCGTTCCGCGCTGGTGTGCGGCCCACGCGTCCCCGCCGCCGTCGTAGCCGCCGTTGCCGTCGCCCGCGTGGTCCCCGCTCCGGTCGTACTCGTCGGCCGCGTCATCGTCGGTTCCGATTCCGGCACCGGCGTCGGTTCCGGCACCGGCGTCGGCGTCCTCGGCGGGTGCGCTCCACGTGTTCGCCGACATCTCCTCGTAGTAGATCTGCGCCGCCGATCCGGCCGTGCCGGTGAACCAGTACACGCTGACGTCGGCGAGCATGCGGTCGCGGTCGATGCTGTCCTCGGGGAGCCCGTCCTCCGGGTCGGTGAGTTCCTTGAACTTCTCGACGATCCAGGCGAGTTGCCCCACGGGCGAGTCGTGCAGCCCATAGGCCACCGTCTGGGGCCGTTTGGAGTTGCACTGCAGGTAGCCGTCGTTGAAGTCCTGCATGGCCTGCCAGCGCCGCTGCTCGTCCCCGGTGAGGCCGTCCAGCTCGCCTGCGGCGCCGATCGGGAAGGTGATCAGCGCGTTGACGTGGACGCCGATGACGCGGTCGGGGGCCTGCCGGCCCATTTCGGGGCCGACCCACGAACCCGTGTCGTAGCCCTGCACCCCGTAGCGGCCGTAGCCCAGCCGGGACATGAGGGCCACCAGCAGCCCGCCCATGCGGGCCGCGTTCATGCCCGGCCCCGCCAGCGGCGTCGAGAACCCGAATCCCGGCAGCGACGGGATCACCAGGTGGAACGCGTCGGCGGGATCTCCCCCGTGTGACCGGGGGTCCGCCAGCGGGCCGATGACGTCGAGGAAGTCCACGACCCCGCCCGGCCAGCCGTGCAGCAGCACCAGCGGCGTGGCGCCGGGCTCGGGCGAGCGCACGTGCAGGAAGTGGACGGTCTGACCGTCGACGCGGGTGGTGAACTGCGGGTGCCGGTTGAGCTCGGCCTCGTGCTCCCGCCAGTCGAAGCCGCGGCGCCAGTACTCGGCGAGACCCTTCAGGTACCCGACCGGGACGCCGCGGCTCCACCCGGCGCCCGGCACCTCATCGGGCCAGCGGGTGGCGGCAAGCCGCGCGTGGAGGTCGTCGAGTTGTTCCTGGGGGATGTCGATGCGGAAAGGGCGAACGGCCTGCATGTCCTGGTCTGGAGATGTCATGCGGGCGAGGTTAGGGAGGGACGCGGCCGGATTCCGTCCTCGTTTCTCGTCTCCATGGTCGATCTGCGCCGGTCCGGCTTCGCTGGTCTGCGTTCGTGGATCCGGCTCGTGTGCGCGCGGGCAGCGAGCGCCGGTGGCGGGGACGGGGAGGTGGGAACGTGCGGCGGTCGCGTGGGTGGCCGTTACGACGGGCGGCGACGGCGGGTGGTGGGCCCCGGCCGGTGGTCGCGTGGCATGTCTTCGGGGGTGGGGCGGCGAGGGGCCCGGGTCAGGTCGAGCCAGGGCCGGTCAGGGGCGCGCTCACGATCCCGGTGGGCGCACCCAGGATCGCGCCTGATCAGCAAATACTACAAAAGGAAATCATCTGACGACTCCTTGTATTTAGAACTGGAGTTCGATAAAATCAGGGCATGAGCAACCCCGCCACCACCGCCCTCCGCGAGGGGGCGACACCCGACGATCGGCACCCGCCGGCCGGAGGGTTCATGGCGGACTGGGTGCTCACCCTCGACACCGCATCCATGACCGGCGACGAACAGCTCGATCTCATCGCCCGGGCCGAATTCGCCAAACGGTGGCTGGATGCCTTCCAGCTCGACGCTATGGCGGCCTTCACCCGCACCCGGGCCGAGGAAGCCCCACCCGCCGCGCAGATTTCGGTGGAAGAGGACGCCGCCGCCGAGATCGGCTGCGAACTCGGCATTCCGCCCGGGCTGTCCCGGTCGCGGATCGAGCACGCCAAACGCCTCGGCGAGGACTTCCCCGCCCTGCACCAGGCCCTCGTGCAGGGGCGCATCGACGAATACCGCACCCGGGTCATCACCGAGGCCGTCCCCGAGGACTGGGACACGGCCACCATTGCCGCCTACCAGCAGCGCATCCTCGCGAACATGGGCGACAAATCCGGTGTCCGGCTCAAGAACCTCGCCAAGAAGACCGTCCTCGCCCTCGATCCCGCGCGGGCCGAAGAACGCCGGGCCCGCACCATCGCCCTACGGCAGGTGCGCGTCGACCACGGCGAAGCCGCCCACTCCCCTGGCACCGGATCTGTCAACATCACCGACATCGACGCCACCGACGCTCTCGCCATCCACCAGAGGCTCGGCTCCATCGCCCGCGCCCTGCGGACCGACACCCCCGGCGTCGAGCACATGAACGGTGCCACTCGCGAACTCACCCTCGACCAGCTCCGCGCCGACGTCGCCGTCATGCTCCTCCTGGGCCGCCTTCCCCTCACCTTCGGTATCGAGGAGCCCCCGGAGAACACCGACGGGACCGCAGGAGACCCCGCCGCCGGGGAACACCAGGTGCGGATTCCCGGGGTGGCGGTGCCCGAACCCGTCCCGTTCTCGCCGGTCGGGAAACTGCACGTCATCATCCCCTTGGCGGCGCTGCCGAAGGAGATGGGCGGAAAGGAGGTCCGGGCGTTGGGGGAGATCCCCGGACACGGGCCGATCCTGGCCGATGCCGCCCGGGAACTGGCCAAGGGCGCCACCTCGAAGGCCACCCTCTGGTGCTACACGGTGGTCGACGAGGAAGGCAACCCGGTGGCCGACGGCACGACCGCCTACCGCCCGCCACCCAGGCTCCGGTCCCACATCGACTCCCGGGACCGCACCTGCCGGTTCCCTCACTGCAACCGGCCCGCCGTCGAGTGCGACGCCGACCACACCACCCCTCACCACCGCGGTGGTCCGACGAGCCCGGCCAACCTGGCCGCATTGTGTCGCCGCCACCACCGGCTCAAGCAGGCCCGGGGCTGGTCACTCGCCCAGCCGTCTCCTGGAACCCTGGTGTGGCGCACCCCCCACAACCGCACCCACACCACCGTCCCCGACCCCTACCCCGATGGATGAGCGGGATCGAGGACACGGAAAGCCGAAGACCGAAGCGCCGGGGTGAGAACCCGCAGAAGATCCCCGGACCGAAGGCCTCGGACCCCCCAGCAGACACCGCCCGCAGACACGAACCCGCCAGACCGCCACCCCTGCGCGAACCGACGAGGGTGGGGACAGTGGAGTGAGAGGGAAGAGGCGTGAGTGGGAGCCGAGGCCGCCTCCCCCTCACCGGCCAGGCGCGCAGGAACCTTCCCGGACGGACGGCGATCCCGGGGCACCCCCACCACCCGGCCTCCACCCCCACCACCTTCTGGCACCCGGCCCCGCCGCGAGCCCTCATCTCCCACCAGCGCCTGCCGTGCTTGAACCGCCACTCCACGGCCCCCTGAGGTTCGGCGCCCGGCCCTACCCGTCGCCGCCGTCGCTGCCTGCTTGAACGGAACTGCCGATGGCCCCACCTTTCGTGCTCGGCCTCCACGGCTCGGCGCGGTCGCCGCCGATCGGGCCCCCGCCCGATTTCCGGCGGTCGCTGCCGCCGTGAACCGGACGCCCGACGCCGGAAGACGCGCTAACGGTCCCCGACCCTGGCCTCGCCCCGTCGCGCTGTCGCTGCCCGCCTGCGCCTCGGGCCGAACGCATCGGTCACATTCCGAGGGGTTCGAGCTCACGGCCGGGCGACAAAGGACGAGCAGAGACGGGCTTCCGCCGGGGGGACGGGCATCCGCGCTTCCGCATCCGCACAGGCAATGGAAACCGGCCGTGGCCCTAACCGAAGACGTCGGACAGCCACGCCGGGAGGCCGAGGAGAAGGACGCCGAACCCGAACACGACGAAGGACCAGCCGACTATGGCCGCCCCTCGGCTCTGTCGGCGAAGCTCGCGGGTGCCGAGGGTCGACCCGGCGGAGATGGACAGTGTCGGACCGTCCTCCGGGGAACGGCGGGCGCGGATCACGGGTTCGCCCGTGGCACCGTCGACCGTGACCCACCCCATGACGGTGGTGGGCGTGCCCTCCGGCACATGCCATTCGGTGAAGTCGACCTTGCGGACCACCATGCCCGACAGGCGTTCGCGGACCCGGGGGAACCTGGCCTTGATCCGGTCGGTGACCGGGGTACGGCGATCGACGAACGTCTGGGTGTGAAGCTCCTCGTAGGAGGCTCTGGCGGTAGGCCCGTGGGCCATCGCGGAGTCGGGCTCGACGCGTATCCGGTGGTCGCCCTCGACCAGGTCGAATGCCCGCTCAGACGTCTCGGCCTGGGGCAGGTCGATCCCACGGGAGGTGCGCGGACCACGTGGGTGGATCTGCAAGCGCCACCACACCGCGTCCCTTTCGCTCAGCGGCGCCTTGTCCGGGCCGTGTCCGCCGGCCGAAACGGCCGTGCCGTACACCGCGCACCGCTGGACAGAGGTGGAGGCGGAAATGTGGTCGAGGGTAGCGCCCACTCCGCGGACGGTCGCCTCTTCGGCCGCGCTGGCCGTGGACGCCGACCGCCGCCCGTGGACGAGGATCAGGACCCCGAGGACTCCGATGATCAGCAGCATGATCATGAACCGCTCCCGCCTCCCGTCCGGGCACGCTTCATGCCCTGGCTCAGCAGGTGGGACGGCTCCCCGGCCGGTTCCGTTCCCGGCGTCCGCCGCACGGCCGAATCCGGCCGTGCACGAGCGTCGCATACGGTGGATTCCGGGGTCGCCTCAGGGGATTCCCCTATGGAAGGGACGGCGCGCGCGGGCGCATGATGGTGGGTGGCGAAGCACGTCCGTCGCATGTCGTCGCCGACGACGTGACAGTGGCGAGGAGTGAGCGTGGCTGTGCATGAACCGATGACCCCCTCCGGCCCGGAGCGCCGTTGGGGCGCCTCGCCCCGACCGAGCGGGCCCGCTTCGCCCCATCCCCAACTGCGGCTCACCCACGCCGAACGCGACGCCGTCGCCGACCGGCTGCGCGATGCCTACGCCAACGGGCAGCTCGACGAGGACGAACTGGAGGAGCGCCTCGGATTGGCGCTGCGCGCCAAGGTGGGCTCCGAGTTGACCCCGCTGCTGCTCGACCTCCAGCCCGGCCCCGCCGCGGAGCCGGCGCCCCCCGCGGGCGGGGCGGCGCCGGCCGCCGACGGACGGCTCAGCGGGGCCGACCGCCTCATGGCGTTCGCCGGCCACGCGTCGGGCTACTTCTCGTTCGTGGGCCCGCTGGTCATGTTGCTGGCCAGCCGCGACAGCTCGCGGTTCGTGCGCAGGCACGCCATGGAGGCGCTCAACTACCAGATCACGTTCGCCGTCGCATCGGTCGTGCTGCTGGGGCTGTACTGGCTGATCGTCCCCGCTATCGCCTGGGTGCTGATGCTGCTCGGCTGGTGCTTCATGCCGATGGTGGCGGGGCTCATGGCACTGCTCGGCGGGGGCTGGCGCTACCCCTTCACCTGGCGGCCGGTGAAGGGGCGCTAGGCGCGCGCCGTGTTCCTCGTTCCTCGCTGTTCTCTAAGGGGGGACGCTCAGGGGGCCGCGCGGCCGTTGAGGTCGGACGCCGAGCCCTTCGCTCCGGCGGCGGCGGTCGCCTTCGGCTCCTCCGCGCCCGGCTCCGCCTTGGTGTCGGCGGACCGGCTCGCCTTGGCCTTGGCGCTCCTCGCCTTGGCGGCGAGGTTCTCGCGGGTCTCGCGTACCTGCTCGCGCGCCTGGTCCAGGTTCTCCTGCCACTCCGCGTCCTGTGACGCCTGGCGGAGCTTGATCGCGCCGTAGAGGGCGAGGGCGCCGAGGGTGGCGACGCCCGTCAGGACGACGGCACGGGGGACGCGCCGGCGGCCGTACCGCGCGGCGATCAGCCCGCGGCGGGTCCGGCGGGGCTCCACCTTGTGTGCGGCGATGGTCAGCAGGTCGGCCACTCTGGGCGCGACGGTGTCCTCGACGCGGTGGGCGGCCTGCTCCAGGCGGGGTGCGGTCCAGCCGCGCGCCTGCTGGAAGCGGAGCGCCGCGGTCTCCCGCGCCTGGTCGGCGAAGGGCCCTAGCCGTTCGGTCTGCTCTCGTGCGAGCTCCTGGAGGCGGGCGATAGCGGCCTCGGCCTCGAAGTCGCCCTTGCGGCGCTTCAGTGTCTTGGGCACGGTGACCTCCTTTACTGTCGGCTTGGCCAACCCCTGCCCCATTGCGGTGCTCCTATGCGTGCGGGCCGGGTCGCGCGGCTCACAAACCGTGCGTAACCAGTGCGTTATCTCAACATACGTCCTCTTGGCCCCGTCCCGGGCGGTTCGACACACCACGCCGGCGCCCGCCCGTACCACCGTCAAGCGGTAGGAACGCGGCCCCCGCGAACAGAGCGGGGTAACGTGGAGCCCGGTAGACAAGCTCAACGGAAAGGCACCCAGGTGTCCGACGTCAACGGTCAGCCCCGAGCCCGGCTGAACACCTCCAAGGGAACGATCGTCGTCAAGCTGTTCGAGGCGCAGTCGCCGGAGACGGTGGCCAACTTCATCGGCCTGGCCGAGGGCACGAAGCAGTGGGTCGACCCCACCACCGGCCGTCCCAGCAACGCCAAGCTCTACGACGGCACGATCTTCCACCGGGTCATCCCGCGCTTCATGGTCCAGGGCGGCGACCCCCTGGGCAACGGCCGCGGCGGCCCCGGCTACAAGTTCAAGGACGAGGTCGCCAACGGCCTGTCGTTCGACCGCCCCTACCTGCTGGCCATGGCGAACGCCGGCCCGAACACCAACGGGTCGCAGTTCTTCATCACCGTGGACGAGCCCCACTGGCTCAACGGCAAGCACACGATCTTCGGTGAGGTCGTCGAGGGCGTCGACGTCGTGGAGGCCATCTCCGGGGTGGCCACGAACCCGCAGGACCGCCCGCTGGACGACGTCGTCATCGAGTCCGTCGTGATCGAGCGGGCCTAGGACCCCGCCATGAGCGCCTCCCCCTCCCAGCCGGATTCCGGAGCGAAGGCCGTGCCGACCTGCTTCCGGCACCCGGACCGCGAGACCTACGTCCGCTGCAACCGGTGTGAGCGGCCCATCTGCCCCGACTGCATGCGCGACGCCCCCGTGGGGCACCAGTGCGTCCAGTGCGTCGCTGAGGGCCAGAAGAGCGTCCGCCGGCCGCGCACCGTGTTCGGCGGGAGGGTGGCCGACCGCCCCTACGTCACCTGGGTGCTGCTGGGGCTGATCGGCCTCGGCTTCCTCGCGCAGCAGGCCGTTCCCGACGTGACCCTGCAATTCCAGATGTGGGGCGTGGGGGTGATCAACGGCCAGTGGTACCGCCTGCTCACCGCGGCGTTCCTGCACGGCGGGATCGTGCACCTGGCGTTCAACGGGTTCGCGCTATGGGTGGTCGGCCGGCAGCTGGAGGAGTGGCTCGGACACGGCCGTTATCTCGCCCTGTGGGTCCTCGGCGCGCTTGGGGGCTCGGTGCTCACCCTGCTGGTGACGCCCATGCAGCCGTCGGTGGGGGCCTCGGGGGCGATCTTCGGCCTGTTCGCCGCCGTCTTCGTGGTGGGCCGCCGGCTGCGGACGGACACGCGCTACATCCTGGGTCTGCTGGTGGTGAACCTGCTGATCACGTTCGTGGTCCCGCAGATCTCCTGGACCGCGCACGTGGGCGGGCTGCTCACCGGGTTCGCCCTGACGGCGGCCTACGCCTACCTGCCGCGCGGGGGCAACGGGGCGGATCGCCCGGACCTCCGGACGCGCACCCTGGTGCACGCGGCGGCCACGGTCGGCTGCGCGGTGCTGCTCGTGGCGCTGGCGGTGGGAGCGACCGTCTACTGGACCGGCGGCTGAGCGGCCGGCGATCAGCGAGAAGGGGCCGGGGATCGGTTGATCCCCGGCCCCTCACGTTTGACGGGCGCGTCGAACACAGCTACCCACAGACTGTGGATAACTCTGTGGACAGTGTGGTGCCCGGTTGTGGATAACTGGCCAGAAGGGCGCTCTGACCAGGGAAAACGCCGTCAGTGCCAGCGTGTGGACAAGATGACGCAGATGATGATTCCGCCGAACCCGATGGCCAGGTTCCAGTTGCCCAGGTCCTGCATGTAGGGGATGAGCGAGCCCGCGATGTAGTACACCGCGATCCACAAGATGCCCAGCAGGCCGAACGCGATCATCGTCGGCGCCAGCCAGCGCGGACTGACCTTCGGCTTCGCCGCCGACGGCGGAGGCGTGTAGACGGCCTTCTTCTTGCGATCGTTGCGGGATTTGGGCACGGTCGCTGCTCCAAAACGAATCGGCCGGAACTGAGGCGTACTGAGGCGTACTGAGGCGTACTGAGGCGTGACGAGTGCACCAGTCTACGCCTCAGCGGGGGTCCGCGGGACCCGGCCCACCGGAGCGCGGCCGCGGATCCGCGCTCCGGTGTCGGACATCGTGCGGGACGCGCCTACGGATCGCGCGTCATAGCGGGAGGCGGCGGCTGTCCTTCGTCGCCCTCTTCCTCACCGTCGCCCGGGAAGGGGAAATCCGTCGGGAAGTCCGTCGGGAAGCCCGGGCCGGGCGACTCGCTGGGCTGCCCGGGGCGCTCCACGGCCACCGTGGCGACGATCTGGGTGCCGGGGTCGACGCGGGAGTTGGGGCCCTGGTCCTGGCGGATGACCCGGCCGGGCTCCTCGTCGCTCTCCTCCTGCTCGAACCTGACCGACAGCCCGGCGTCGGCCGCCGCGTCGGTGGCCTCCTGCTCGGTCATCCCGACCAGGTCGGGCACGGTGGCCTGGGCGGATCCGGACGACACCACGAGGTTCACCGCGGTGCCGGGATCGGCCGACGTCCCGCCCGCCGGGTCGGTGCGGATCACCTGGCCGGCCGGGTAGGAGTCGGACTCCTCCTCGGTCCGGTCGCCGATCTCGAAGCCGGCGTCGGTGAGGGTCTGGGTGGCCTCGTCGGCGGTCGACCCGATGACGTCGGGGACCTCCTGCGCTTCGGGCCCCTCGGAGATCCGCAGCGTGATCTCATGGTCGGCGGTCGCGCTCCGGCCCCCCGCGGGGTCGGTGTCGATCGCCTCGCCCTCGGGTACCTCGGGATCGGGCTGTCCCTCGGGGGTGACGTTGGTGAATCCGGCGTCCTCCAGGGTCGCCATGGCCTCGTCCTCCGGCATCCCGGCGACCTCCGGGATATCCAGCCGTTCCGCGGGCGACTGGAGGAGGATGAACCCCAGGAACCCGATCGCGGCGAGCACGGCCAGGCCGAGCAGCACCCACAACGCCGTCTTGCCGCCCCTGCGGCGGTCGTCGTAGTCGTCGTAATCGTCGTAGCCGTCCCGGCCGTCCTGGACCGGGGGCAGCGTCGTGGTGGCGCCCGCCGCGGCCATGGCCATGGTGCCGGCCTGCGTGGGCATGCCCTGGAGCCCGCGCAGGAGGTCCTGTCGCATCTCCTCGGAGCTCTGGTACCGGTCTTCGCGGTCCTTGGTCATCGCCCGCAGGACGACACCCTCGAGCCACTGGGGGATCTCGGGGTCGATCTCGGTCGGCGGGACCGGGTCCTCACGCACGTGCTGGTAGGCGATGGAGACCGGGGAGTCGCCGGTGAACGGGGGGCGGCCGGTCAGCAGCTCGTAGAGCACGCAGCCGGTGGAGTAGATGTCGCTGCGCGCGTCGACCCGCTCGCCCCGGGCCTGCTCCGGCGACAGGTACTGGGCGGTGCCGATGACCTGCGAGGTCTGGGTCATCGTGACCTGGTTGTCGTTCATCGCCCGCGCGATGCCGAAGTCCATGACCTTGACCTCGGCCTGGCGGGTCAGCATCACGTTCGCCGGCTTGATGTCGCGGTGCACGATGCCGTTGGTGTGGCTGTACTCCAGCGCGCGCAGGATCCCCTCGGTGATCTCGGCGCAGCGCTCCGGCAGCAGCCGCCGGTCGTCGTCGAGGAGTTCCTTCAGGGTGCGGCCGTCGACGAACTCCATGATGATGAACGGGATGGAGACGCCGTCGAAGGTGTCCTCGCCGGTGTCGTACACCGCGATGATCGAGGGGTGGTTCAGCGACGCGGCGGACTGCGCCTCGCGCCGGAATCTGGCCTGGAAGATGTGGTCACGCGCCATGTCGTGACGGAGCGTCTTGACGGCCACCAACCGGTCGAGGCGGAGGTCGCGAGCGCGGTACACCTCGGCCATGCCGCCACGCCCGATGACGCCTTCGAGCTCGTAGCGGCCGCCGAGTAGCCGTGGCTGAGACATGTCGTGAACTGTTCCTCGTGTTGGCGAGTGGTGAGTGTGCTGCCCCGCGCCTATTCGACGTCCGGCTCGCCGTTGCCGGGGCCGGAGCCCGGATCGGGATCGCCGGTCTCGCCGCCGCCAGGGGGCGGCGGGACGTTGTCGTCATCGTCGTCGGGAACGCCGGGGTCGGTCTCGTCCGTTCCATCGTCGGGAGCCGGAATGGAGGGCTGGCTCGTGGCCGGGGCGGAGGTCTCGGGGATCACCGGATCGTCCGGCACAACGGGTGCCGGTGCGCCACCGGTGTCGGGTTCTTGGTCCTCGTGCGGGTGGGTCTCGGTGTCGGAACTGGTGGACGGTGACGAGCTCGGCGCGTCGATGGGCTGCCGGTTGCCGATGTTGCCGCTTTCCTGCGGGTCACCGCCCCACAGCCGGCCCGCCCACGCGACCCCCACCACGAGCACGACCGCGGCCGCGACCGCCGCCAGCACCATCGGCAGGCTGGGCCGCCGCTGCGATGACTCGCGGCTCAGCCTATCGGAGCCGCCCCCGTTCTCCGGGGACCAGGCGGGGTTTCCGGCGGTTCGCCCCGCACCGGGAGCCGGGAAGCCCTCGGGCGTGGTGGGCGGTCCGGCGGCGCCGGCGACCCGGGTCTGGTCGAGGTCGGCGAGGTCCATGGCGGTGGTCGTCCCGCCAACGGCCGGGCCGATCCCGCTGCGCAGCCGCTGGACGGTGCGCGCGACCTCGCCGGCCGACCCCGGGCGGTCCCCGGGCGACTTCTCCAGGAGCCCTTCGACGAACTCGGCGATGTGGGACGGGATGGCGCCGGGAAGGGGCGGCGGGGGCTCGCGGGTGTGGGCCAGGGCGAGCGCCAGCGGGGTGTCGGCGGTGAAGGGCGGCCGGCCGGCCAGGCACTCGTAGGCGACCACGCCCAGGGCGTAGATGTCGGACGCGAAGGTCGCCGGCCGGCCGGAGGCCTGCTCGGGCGAGATGTACTGCGCGGTACCCATGACCATGCCGGTCTGGGTGAGGGTGACCGACTCGTTGCCCCGCGCGATGCCGAAGTCGGTCAGCTTGACCGTGCCGTCCTCGGTGACCAGCAGGTTGCCCGGCTTGATGTCGCGGTGCACGACCCCGCGGGCGTGGGCGGCGGCCAGCGCCGCGGCGGCCTGGCCGACGACCTCCAGGGTCACGCCCAGTTCGAGGCCGTCCTTGCGGCGGAGGATCGACGACAGCGCCTCGCCGGTGACCAGCTCCATGACGATGTAGGCGCGGTCGTCCTGCTCGCCGTAGTCGTAGACCTGCGCGATGCCGGGGTGGGAGAGGCCGGCGGTGATGCGGCCCTCGGTACGGAACCGCTCGCGCGATGTGTGCTCGGCCATCTGCGCCGGGTGCAGCAGCTTGACGGCCACGGGCCGGTTGAGCAGGGCGTCGGTGGCGCGCCACACCGTGCCCATGCCGCCCGAACCGACCTGCTCCTGGAGCTCGTAGCGGCCGCTCAGGACTTCTCCGGCGAGGTCTCCGGGCCCGGTCGGGCCCTGGGCGCCTACGTCGTTGTCGCTCACTCGTTGATCACGGCTTCCATCATCCGCGTTGCGATGGGCGCGGCCAGTGTGCCACCGCTGCCGCCACCGTGCTCGATGACGACCGCGACGGCGACCTGGGGGTCGTCGGCGGGTGCGAAGGAGATGAACCAGTTGTGGGTGGGGCCGCTGCTGGTCTCGGCGGTACCGGTCTTGCCTGCGACCTGGATGCCGTCGATGCGGGCGCTTTCGCCCGACGCGTCGGCGCCCTCGGTGACCCGGATCATCATCTCGGTCAGGTCGTCGGCGACCGACGAGCTGACGGCGGTGGACAGTACCTCGGGGTTGGCCGACTCGATCTCGGAGAGGTCCGAGGCCGAGATGGATTCGACGAGGTAGGGGGCCATGACGTCGCCGCCGTTGGCGATGCCCCCGGCGACCATGGCCATCTGCAACGGGGTGGCCTCGACGTTGGCCTGCCCGATGCCGGCGCGCCCCAGCGTGTTGCGGTCGGTCTCGACGGGGACGAGGCTCTCGGTGACCGGCAGCGGGATGTCGGGGATCTCGGTGTTGAACCCGAAGCCCTCGGCCTGGTCGCTCAGCGCCTGGCCGCCGACGTCGATCGCCCAGTTGGCCATCGAGGTGTTGCAGGACTGCTCGATGGAGTGGGCGAGGGAGTCGGGCTGGCCGCCGTTGCAGGGGCCGCCCCAGGCGTTGGGCAGCGGGGCCCCGAGGTCCAGCGTGGCCGGGGCGTCAATGGTGGATTCGGGGGTCGCCCCCGCCTCCAGCGCCGCCGCGGCGGTGACCACCTTGAAGGTGGACCCCGGGGGGTAGCGCTCGTTGAGGCCGCGGTTGAGCAGCGGCTGCTGCTCGTCGGCCTCCAGGTCGGTCCACGCCTCGCCCGCCGCGGTGGTCTCGGTGACGCTCGCGACCGAGTTGGGGTCGAAGGTGGGGTTGGAGTAGGAGGCGAGCACCGCGCCGGTGGAGGGGTCGAGGGCGACCGCCGCACCGTTCTTGCCGAGCTCGTTGAACCCGTCCATCGCGGCCTGCTGCGCATCGGGGTCGATCGTCAGCTGGACGCTGGCGCCCTGCTGCTCCTCGCCGGTGACGGTGTCGAGGAAGTTGCCGACGGCCAGGCGCTCGTCGGTGCCGTTGAGCAGGTTGTTCTCGCTCTGCTCGATCCCGGTGGAGCTGCCGGCGCGGAAGGCGCCGGTGACCGGGGCGTAGAGCTGCCCGGCCTCGTACTGGCGCTGGTACTGGTCGCTGTCGCCGCCCACGGGCTCGGAGAAGGCGATCTCCTCGCTGCCCACGAGGATCGCGCCGCGCGCCTGGTTCAGGCTGTCGACGAACTGCCGCCGGTTGTAGTCGTGCTCGCGCAGCGCATCGGCCTGGAACGCCTGGATCCACGTCACGTTGAGCAGGAGCACGCCGAACAGTGCCAGCGCGAAGACCGAGAGCCGGCGGATGGGTTTGTTCATCGTGAGATCACCTGGGTTGCGCCTTCGTCCTGAATGGCCTGCGGCGCGGGCTTGCGTGCGTTGTTGCTCATCCGCATCAGCAGGGCGAGCATGATCCAGCTCGACAGCAGGGCCGAGCCGCCCTTCGCGACGAAGGGGATGGTGGCGCCGGTCATCGGGATCACCCGGGTGACCCCGCCGATGACGACGAAGGTCTGGAACGCCAGGAGGAAGGAGATCCCCGAGGCGAACATCTTGATGAAGAGCTCCTTGGACGCGAGCGCGATGCGCATGCCCCGCTCGACGAGCAGCGCGAGCGCCATGAGCATCACCATGACGCCGGTCAGGCCCAGCTCCTCACCGAACGCCGAGAAGATGAAGTCGTTCTGCACCTCCGGCACGTAGGCCGGCTTGCCGCCGCCCATGCCCGCGCCGGTCATCCCGCCCTGGGCCATGGCGAACAGGCCCTGCACGAGCTGCTGGCTGTTGCCGAGGGTCTGGCAGAACGCCTCGGGGTCGTTGAGGAACTCGTCGGTGCAGTACACGTCCGGGCGGAAGGCGTCGAGCCAGGTGACCATGCGGACGCGGAAGTGCGGCACGAACGGGTACAGCACGGCGCAGGCGCCGAAGAACGCGGCGAGCCCGATGATGATCCACGACGAGCGCTGGGTGGCGACGTAGATCATCGCGAGGAACGTGCCGAAGAGCAGCAGCGACGTGCCCAGGTCGTTCATCAGGATGACCAGCACGATGATGCAGAAGCCCCACATGACCGCCATCGGCATGAGGTCGCGGGCGCGCGGCAGGTCGAGCACCTTGAACCCGGCGACCTTGATCTGCTTGCTCGCCAGCGAGAGCACGTCCCGCTTGGTCACCATGTACCCGGCGAGGAAGATCACCAGGGCGATCTTGGCGAACTCCGACGGCTGGAGCGTGGTGACGCCCAGGTTGACCCACTGGCGGGCGCCGTTGACGGTCATGCCCAGGCCCGGGATCAGCGGGAGCAGCAGGAGGACCACCGCGCCCATGGCCATGATGTAGGGGTAGCGCTGGAGGATGCGCGGTTCTTTGAGGATGAAGACGATGCCGGCGAAGAGCGCCATGCTCGCGGCGGTGAGGATGAGCTGGCTCATCGCGCTGCCGCTCTCGGTGTCACCGGTGGCCTCGTACAGGCGCCACAGCATCGCGATGCCGAGCCCGTTGAGCAGCGTGGCCAGCGGCAGCAGCAGGGGGTCGGACCAGGGGGCGAAGAACCGGATGAAGAAGTGGGCGAGGAGCGCGAGGCCGCCGAAGAGGACGGCGTAGACGAAGAGGCTGGCCGGCATCTCGCCGTTGCGGGTGAGCCCGGCCTCGATCATCGCGAACAGCGTGATGGCGACCGCGAACAGCGTCATCACGAGTTCGGCGTTGCGCCGCTTGACCGGTGGCAGCGCGGTGGGGGCCTCGCTCATCTACTCCCCTCCATTGCTCTCCGCGGCGGTGCCCGCGGTGTCGGTGCCGGCGCCGTTCTGCTGGCCCTCGGGTTCCCGGCGGTCGCCGCCGGCGGGGGTATCGCCGCCCGTACCGCCCGGCATGCCGCAGGACTCGGGGTCGCCGGCGCAGGCGTCGGCCTGCTCGCGGAGGTCGGCCACACGCTGGTCGGCTTCGTCGAGGCCGTCGAGCGGGATGGTGTCGGTCACGGCGCTGCGCGCGTTCTCGGGCAGTCCGTCCATGGGGATGCGGGTGTCCTCGACCTGGTTGGCGAGGCTGTAGCCGGCGACGTCGGTGTTGATGCCCTGGTAGACGGCGACGCTCTCGCCGTTCTCGGACGGGCCGATGAAGTACTGGGACGCCAGGTACCGCGAGCCGAAGTAGTAGCCGGCGCCGGCGACGACCGCGACGATGACCAGGAAGGTCACGACCATCGGCCACCAGCGCCGGGTGCGGGCCTCGGGCTCGTCGTCGGGGTCGGGGCCGGCGCCGGGACCGGGGGTGAACGCGGGGATCCGGTCCATCTCGGCGGTGTCGCCGCCCCCGGGACGGTTGAGCCCCTGTGCGCGCCCCGCAGGAGTGTCGGGGGTCATCAGGGGCTCGCGGCGCTGGTCGGCGGCGCCGACCACAGTGGGCTCCTGGGTCGGCCCCTGCGGGTCGGTGGCGGTCTCGATGACATCGGCCACGACCGCGGTGATGTTGTCGGGCCCGCCGCCCCGGTTGGCGAGGTCGATCAGCCGCCGTGCGACGCCGTCGACGCTGCGCTCGGTCTCCAGCGTCTCGCGGATGGTCTCCTTGCTCACCACACCGGACAGGCCGTCGGAGCACAGGAGGTAGCGGTCGCCGACCCGGGCCTCGCTGATGGAGATGTCGGGGTCGACCTGGCTGCGGCCGTCGAGGGCGCGCAGCAGCAGGGACCGCTGCGGGTGGGTGGCGACCTCCTCCTCGGTGATCTTGCCCTCGTCGACGAGGGTCTGCACCAGGGTGTGGTCGTGCGTGATCTGGCCGAACTCCTCGCCGCGCAGCAGGTAGGCGCGGGAGTCACCGATGTGGATCAGGGCGACGCGGGGGCCCGACCACAGCATGGCGGTCAGGGTGGTGCCCATGTTCTCCAGGCGGGGCTCCTCGCGGACCCGCTGGGCCAAGGTGCCGTTGGCCTGTTCGACGGCCTGCTGGAGGGAGCCGGCCATCTGCTCGGTGCTGGGAACGTCCTCGTCGAGGGGCATGAGCGTCGAGATCGCGATGGCGCTGGCGATCTCGCCGCCGGCGTGCCCGCCCATCCCGTCGGCGACCGCGAGGAGGTACGGGCCGGCGTAGGCGGAGTCTTCGTTGCCTTCGCGGAGGCAGCCTACGTCGGAGTACGCGGCGTATCGGAGAGCGATTGTCATTTGCGCAGTTCCAGGACGGTTTTGCCGATGCGGATGGGCTGCCCCACCGTGATGGGCTGGGGGCGGGTCAGCCGCTGCTGACCGAGGTAGGTGCCGTTGGTCGAGCCGAGGTCCTCCACGACCCACTGGCCGTTGTCGGAGAAGATGCGGGCGTGGCGGCCGGAGGCGTAGTCGTCGTTGATCACCAGCGTGGCGTCCTTGGCACGGCCGATGACGATGGGCTGCGACGAGAGGTTGAGGGTGGTCCCGGTGAGCGGTCCCTGGGTCACGACGAGGGAGCGCGGCTCATTGCGGCGGCCGCGGGGGGCCTTGGGGGCGGCGGGGGCGCGGCGGGGCTCGGCGCGCTTCTTCCGTTTGGACTTGGAGGACACGGGACCGAGCAGGTCGGTGCGGATCACTCCGACCGCCATGATCACGAACAGCCACAGCACCCCGAGGAACGTGATCTTGATCAGCATGAGGGTCAAGTCGGACATTGAACTGCTCTTCAGCCCCTGTCGTGTTCCGGCGGGGTGGCGATCATCGGCGCCGCCACCGCGTCTTCTCGGCGTCGAACCTTACGAGATCGTTGCGGAAAAGCCCAGCGAACTCAATGGAGGGGGGTCATTGTGCTCGGTCGGAGGGGGCTTCGCCACTGGAACCCCGGGTGGAGTCCGGACTTTCCCGTGAGACGCCACGGGAACGGATTTGGTTGCGGGCCGGACGGGGCTTTTCGGCCGTGTCCGGCCCTGCTCAGTCGCGGCGGAAGGTCATGGTCGTACGGCCGAGGCTGATGCGGGTGCCGTCGACCAGGCGGGCCCGCTTGACCTGCTGCCCGTTGACGAAGGTGCCGTTGGTCGACCCCAGGTCGATGAGGGTGGCCTCCTCATCCTCGACGCGGATCTCGGCGTGGTGCCGGGAGACGCCGTTGTCCACCAGCCTGAGGTCGCAGTCGGTGCCCCGCCCCAGCAGGGTCACCGGCGTGTTCAGTTCGAAGGACTGCTGCATGCCCTGCGCCGCGGAGGTGCCCTCGACCGCGGCGCCGCCGGGGGAGATCAGCAGGCGGGGGCGTCCCGGCGAGAGTGATTCCCGCGGCTGGTCGCTGACCGGCTGGCGGATCTCGCCGCTTTCGACGGTGGTTCCGCGGATGACGCCCGAACGGATGCGGAACCGCCCCGTCTGGAGGTCGTCCTGGGCCTTGAAGTGGACACGGACCGGACCGACGAAGGAGTACCCCTGCTCCGTTGCGTAGTCGCGAGCCAGTTTGGCGAGCTCTTGGCCGATGCTGTCGGCCAGGACGTCCATCCGCTCCTTGTCGTCGCCGGAAAGCTCGACGACGAAGTCGTTGGGCACCAGGGTCCGGCCCTGGGCGACGATGGCCGCTCGCTCGTCCATCTCTCGCTGTACCGCGCTGGCGATCTCGACGGGCTGTAGCTCCGACTTGAAGGCCCGCGCGAAGGTGCCTTCGATCATGCCTTCAAGCCTGCGCTCGAAGCGTTGGAGCACTCCCACGAGGTACCTCCCTTACTTCACTCCCGATGTACTGACGATCGTAACCGGGTAATCGTGTCCTTGGTTTCACGAGCTGCCCGAGCCGCCGTTCCCGGAGCTCCGCCCGGGGTCGGAGGGGAGCGCGGGGACGGGAGGAAAAGGGTGCGCGACCGGTGTTGTGACCGTGCTAGCCTTACTTCTGTCGCCAGGCGAACGGCCGGAAACCGGACCATCGGGCCTGGTCGACACATCCATGTATATGTCACTCGGGCGGGTGGCGGAACGGTAGACGCGCACGGTTCAGGTCCGTGTGTCCGAAAGGATGTGAGGGTTCAAATCCCTCCTCGCCCACACAGCGCATCCGGTGCGAATCGGATCGCACACATGCGGTAGAAGGTCCTGGTTCCCTGAGGTTACCCCACGGAGCCAGGACCTTCGTCGTTCCCGCTCTTCTCCCATGGAGCGGGACCGGGCGGGCCGGCGCCCTGCTCATGGGGTCAGGACCGCGCCCATGTCCTCGTAGCGTTCGATCTCACAGCTGCCGCTCTTGGTGAACTCGGTGTCGACCTCCGCGTCGCCGACATGGCCGGACACGGCCGCGACCTCCGGGCCGCCGAAGATCTGGGTGCACATCTGGTCGGCGGGCACCTCGGCGAGCGGCTCGGCCCCCGCCTGTTCCAGGTCGGCGCAGGCGGTCTCGGGATCGGGGTGGTCGCCGCCGGCCGGCGAGCAGGTCAGCGTCCACTCCTCAGCGGGCGCGCCGGACGGCGGGTCCGACGGGCTCGCGGAAGGGGCGCCGGCGGCGCCGTCCTCGGCCGTGGACACCGTGATGGTCAGTTCGGTTTCCGGGGCAGGGGTCGGTTCGTCCTCTGGTGTCGATACCGCGGTGGTGCCGCCACACCCCGCGGCCAGGAACCCCAGGGCCGCGAGTGAGGCGAGTCGGACCAGCGCGGTCGATCGGTCGTCCTTGCGCATACCCTGTTCGACGCGGGGGCGGTGGCCGCGGTTCCATCCCGGTTCCATCCCGTTGTTCCGTGGATACGCAAAGCCATCCGAGGAGTGTGTGGATGTTCGGAGACAATGTGCCGGTCGTCGAGGTCAGCACGGTTCCGGTCGACGGCTTCCTGCTCGACGTGCGTGAGTCCGACGAGTGGCGGGCCGGGCACGCTCCGCACGCCGTGCACATCCCGCTCGGCGAACTGGCGCAGCGCGCGGCCGAGGTGCCCCGCGACCGCCAGGTCTATGTCCTCTGCCGGGTGGGCGGACGCTCCGCCCAGGCGGTGCAGGCGCTCAACGACGCCGGCTGGCGCGCGGCCAACATCGCGGGCGGCATGCAGGCGTGGGCGCTCTCGGGGCGCGACATGACGAGCGAGAACGGGGCCCCGCCGCAGGTCGTGTGAGACCCGCGCGGGGTGCGCGGCGGTCGCCCGCCCGCGCATCCCGCTTTTCCGCAAAGGCCGGCCGCCGGGCCGCGCGCGGGTGGCACTATGTCGACGTGGCCCCCGACCGTGCACACCTCAGCGCCGAAGCCGTCCTCGCGTACTCGGCCGACGCCATCGTGGCCATGGACGCCGAGCTGCGGATCGTGCAGTGGAACCCGGCGGCCGAGCGGATGTTCGGCTGGACCGCCGCGGAGGTGGTGGGCGCGACCACGCCGATCGTCCCCGATGAGCTGACCGCGGAGCACCACGCCGTCCTGGAGCGCGTGCGGGCCGGGGGCCCGCTGTCGATCGTCACCCGCAGGCTGCACCGCGACGGTTCGCTCGTCGACGTCCGGGTCGACACCAGCTGCCTGCCGGGCCGCGACGGCGCGGTGGCCGGATGGGTCGCGGTCCACCACCCCTACGAGGACGCCGGGTCGGTGCGGTCGCACATGACGGAGCGGGCGCGGCTCGTGCGGCGGCTGACCGACGTCGTCGCCGACATCAACGCCGACCTCGACCTGGGCGCGGTCCTGGACCGGATCGCCCACAGCCTGACCGAGCTGACCGGCGCCGACGCCGGCGGGTTCGTCCTCATCGAGGACGACCGCCTGCGCCTGGTCAGCCTCACCCGGCTCTCGGACCACCTGCGCGGTTTCAGCGCGCCCCTGGACTCCAGCCTCTTCGGCGAGCTGCTGCGCAGCGGCAAGACCGTGCTGCTGGCCACCGACGACACCCGCAGTCTCGACGACCTCATCTGGGCCGATCTCGACGGGCTGCACACCATCGCGCTGGGCGTCTCCAACGTGCAGGGCCGCCCCTACGGGGCGCTCTACGCCCTCTACAGCAGACGCAGGGTGGGCCATGTCGAGCTGGAATTGCTGGAGCTGCTGGCCGCGCACGCGGGGGTGGCCATCGGCAACTCCATGGCCTACCAGGAGATCGTCCGCCAGCGCGCGCACGAGCACGCCGTCGTCGACTCCAGCGCCGACGGCATCGCGGTGCTGGGACGCAACGGCCGGGTGCGCAAGTGGAACCGGTCGGCGGCGGAGCTGACCGGGTACTCCATCGCCGAGGTCGTGGGGCGCCCGCCGCCTTTCCCGCTGCCCGCGCGGCAGGGGGAGAACATCCGCCACCGGCTCGAAGGGGGCCGGTGGCTGGAGGTCCTCATCACCGACATCCCCGAGACCGGCGAGCGTGTCGTCGACTTCCGCGACATCAGCGAGGCCAAGGCGCTGGAGGAGGAGAAGGACCTCTTCCTGGCGACCGCCGGGCACGAGCTGCGCACGCCGATCACGGTCGTCCAGGGGTTCGCCACGACGCTGGTGCAGCGCTGGGACCAGCTGGACGAGGGCGCGCGCAAGGCGGCGATCGCGACCATCGCGGAGCGCTCGGCCACGTTGGCGCACCTGGTGGAAAACCTTTTGCTGGGCTCCGACGCGGTCGGCGCGGAGTTCACGACCGGCAACCGCCCCTTCGATCTCGACCGGCTGCTGCACGACACCGCGGCGGTGTTCCGGCCGTTCTCCCCGCGGCACACGCTGCTGCTGGAGGTGGCCGACGCCCTTCCGCCGGTGATCGGGGACCCGGTGGCCACCGATGTCGTCATCGGCCAGCTGCTGGAGAACGCGTTCAAGTACTCACCCGAGGGCGGGCGCATCGTGGTGCGCGCGGTCGGCGACGCCGAACTGGTCGTGGTGACGGTCGAGGACGAGGGGATCGGGATCCCGGCCGGCGACGAGGAGCGGATCTTCGGGCGGTTCGTGCAGGGGGAGGCCGGCGACCGCCGCAGGTTCGGCGGGATCGGGCTGGGGCTCTACATCGTGCGGCGCCTTGCGCGCGCCCAGGGCGGCGAGGTCACGGCGCACCCCGGAGACCTGTGCGGGACGCGGATGAGATTCACGTTACACAGGGCTGACGTTCACATGACGGATTCCCCTGGTGCACGGCCGGATTCGGACGCGGTGGCTCCGGACAATAAGGCTGATTAGGCACAACGCCGCAGTTCTGTGGTCATCCGGTGTTTCCAGAGGGACCGAACGGGGCATTTCGGCCCTGGCGGGGTCGCACACCAGGACTTTGCCGTTGCCCGGCCCGGAGAATACGGGTCGACATCGAGGTCAAGGGCGGTGTCACGGGGCGACATCGCGCCGAGGAAGGAGGAGATCGGACGTGCCGAGGGCTGTACTGCTGCCGCACGCGCCGTCGAGCGTGACCAGCGCTCGCCGGCATCTCTGTACCGACCTGCGCGCCTGCAATCTCGACGCGACCAAGGTCAACGACGCCGCACTGGTCCTGAGCGAACTGCTGAGCAACGCCCTCCGCCATGCGGCTCCCCTGCCCGAACCGTTCCCACCCGGATCGGTGCAGGTCTCCTGGGAGGTCGGCCGCGATGCCGGCGGCGCCGGGAGCGGATGGCTGGAGATATCGGTGCGCGACGGCGGCGCCGAGACCCTGCCGCGTATCGCGCGGCCGTCGCTGTCCGCTCTGGGCGGCCGCGGGCTGGGCATCGTCCAGCACATCGCCGCGAAGTGGGGGACCGAGGTCGACGACCGGGTCACCACCGTGTGGGCGGTGCTGGAGGTCGTCGTCGGCGGGGAGGCGGCGGGCCCGGTCGAGCCGCAGGCGTTCGCGGCGGTGTCGGGCCGGAGCCCGGCCGCCGGGGCCTGAGCCCGTACGCCGCCGGGCGGCCCGAGGTTCCCCGGTTCGGCGGTTTCTAATCGTCGCATCGCCATCGATATCGCGAAACACCGTTGACGAGGTGGCCAGCCGACCCCGTGACCGCTACAGTCACGACTGTGGAGCTGAAGATCTCAAGTCGATCTCATGCCGATTACGCGGTGGTCACCGTGCGCGGCGAGATCGACCTCTATACCGCACCGCAGCTACAGAGCGGGCTCGTCAACGCGGTCGACGACGGCGCGCGCCGCCTCATCGTCGACATGTCGCGGGTGGAATTCTGCGATTCCACCGGCATGAGCGTGCTGCTCTCGGCCATGAAGCGCGTGCGGGCCGAGAACGGCGACCTCGAACTGGTCGCGCCCAAGCCCGCGGTCCGCAAGATCCTGGAAGTCACCGGGCTCGACACCGTCTTCACCATCCGCGACTCGACCGACGACCTCCCCATGGCGGCCGGCACGAACGCGTCCGGCTGATGTCCGGCGGCGCCGCCGCGCGCGTCGCGGTCGTCATCGCGGCAAAGGACGAGCAGGACCGCGTGTCCGCGACCGTCGCCGCCGCGCGGGGACTGCCCGGTGTCGACCTCGTCCTCGTCGTCGACGACGGATCCGCCGACCGCACCGCCGATATCGCCGCCGAGGCCGGCGCCCGCGTCCTGCGCCACGCCCGCAACCGCGGCAAGGGCACCGCGATGGAGACCGGCGCCGAAGGCGTCCGCCTCATCGAGGAGCACGAGGCCGCAACGGCCCCGGAAGCCGCGGTCCCACCACGCCATCTGCTGTTCCTCGACGCCGACCTCGGCGTGTCGGCATCGGGGGCGGCCCCGCTGATCGACCCCGTGCGCGCCGGGGAGGCCGACATGGCCATCGCCCTCTTCCCGGCGACCCGCATGCGCCTGGGCGGGCACGGCTTCGTCGTGCGGCTCGCGCGCGACGGCATCCGCCGCACGACGGGCTGGGAACCCGAGCAGCCGCTCAACGGCCAGCGCTGCATCACCCGCGCGGCCTTCGAGACCGCGCGCCCGCTCGCCCCGGGATTCGGGGTCGAGACCGGCCTGACCATCGACGTCCTGCACCGCGGCTTCCGGGTGGTCGAGGTCGAGGTGCCGCTCGACCACCGCGCCACCGGCACCGACCTGCGCGCCCAACTGCACCGGGCGCGGCAGTTCGCCGACGTCGGCCGCGCGCTGGCGGCACGCGAGCTGCGCCCGGCCCTGGCCCGGCGCCTGCGCGCCCTCCGGGACAATGCGCGTACCACGGCCAGGTCCGTATCCCGGAAAATCGTGCAAAGCAGGCCCAAGAAACACGCTGAGTAGTACAACGAAAGCGAACGGTAGCGATTAGTCTCGCTTCTTGTGTTGACTATATTTCTGGCCGTGCTCGGCGTGCTGACCGGTGTGAGCGGGGTGGCCCTGGGCGGCTACGCGCTGCTGCGGACCCGGCAGGCGATCGACGACTGCCGCGAACTCATCCAGCGCATGCTCCCCGACACCAGCGGGTTCGACGTCCGGGCGATCCGCGACGTCGCCGTGGTCCGCTACGACGCCCTGGAGGAGATGGGCGGGGCGCGGTCGTTCTCCCTGGCCATGCTCAACTCGGCCGGCGACGGCGTCGTGGTCACCTCCATCAACGGGCGTTCGGAGTCCCGCACCTACGCCAAGATCATCGAGGCCGGGCGCGCCTACGAAGCGCTCTCGCCCGAGGAGTACCGCGCCATGCGGGCGGCCCGGCTCGGCCAGGGGCCGGGCGACATGGGCACGCGCACCGGGCATGCGGGGGCCGCCGACCCCGAGAGCGGCGAGCCGCCGGTGCGCCCGCTGGGCGGCGAACCCCCCGAGCCGCGGCGGGGCGAGGTCACCGAGAGCGCCTGACCCGGGCCCGCGGCGCGCCGCGCGCCGCGCGGGGGTGGACGCCGGCCGGGCGATCAGCGGATAGCCTGCTGGGTATGCCGAACCGTTACGCCTATCTCGGCCCCGAGGGCACCTTCACCGAGGCCGCCCTCCGCTCCCTGGAGCCCGGCGCGCCGGCCGCGTCGCTGGTCGCGTGCAACGGGGTCGACGCGGTGTTCGCCGCGGTCCGCGCGGGCGAGGTCGAGGGCGGCGTGGTGCCGCTGGAGAACTCCGTCGAGGGCGGGGTGCCGGCCACCATCGCCGAGCTGATCGCCGGCGAGCCCCTCCTCATCGACGCCGAGGTCGCGGTCCCGGTGCAGTTCACGCTCTTCGTCCGCGAGGGCACCGGCCTGTCCGACATCAAGCGCGTCGCCACCCACCCCCACGCGCTGGCGCAGTGCCGCGGCTGGGTGGCCCGCCACCTCGGCGACGCCGAGACGTTCACCGTGTCCTCCACCGCGGCCGCCGCCCAAGCGGTCGCCGAGCCGGGGGCGCCCTACGACGCCGCGATCGCCGCGCCCATCGCCGGCGAGCGCTACGGGCTCACCGCCCTGGTCGAGGGCATCGGCGACCGCCCCGATGCCGCCACGCGCTTCATCCGCATGGTCCGCCCCGGCCCGCTGCCCGCGCCCACCGGTGCCGACCGCACCTCCCTGGTGGCGTTCCTCAGCGACGACCACCCCGGCGCGCTGGTGGAACTGCTCAACCAGTTCGCCGTGCGCGGGGTCAACCTGGTCCGGCTGGAGTCCCGGCCGACCGGCGACGGCCTGGGCCGCTACTGCTTCTGCCTCGACGCCGTGGGCCACGTCGCCGACGCCCGCGTGGGCGAGGCGCTGATGGGCCTGCGCCGCATCTGCAAGGACGTCCGGTTCCTGGGCAGCTACCCGCGGGCGGGCGCCGACACCGAGTTCACCCCCTTCATGCCGTCGCGCGGCACCACCAACGCCGACTTCCACGAGGCCGCGCTGTGGCTCGAACGCATCCGCCGGGGCGAGATCGCCTGATCCGCGCGCCGCGTGCCGCGCGCCGAAACCGGTGTGTGGCGTCGGCCCGGGCCCGGTAACCTGCTCACGTGATCGACCTCCGAGCTCTCCGAGACGACCCCGACCGACTCCGCGCCTCGCAGCGGGCCCGCGGTGAAGACGACTCCATCGCCGACCTCCTGCTCGACCTCGACTCCCGCCGCCGCTCGGCCCTGTCGCGCTTCGAGTCGCTGCGCGCCGAGCAGAAGAGCGTCGGCAAGTCCGTCTCCGCGGCGTCCCCCGGTGAGCGCGAAGAGCTGCTGGCCGCGGCCAAGAGCCTGGCCGCCGACGTCAAGGGGGCCGAGGCCGAGGCCGACCGCCTGGGGGCCGAACTCGACTCCGCCCTGTCCGGGGTGGCCAACCTCGTCGAGGAGGGCGCGCCCGAAGGCGGCGTCGACGACTTCACCGTCCTCGACAGCGTGGGCACCCCGCGGGAGTTCGACTTCACCCCGCGCGACCACCTGGAGTTGGGCGAGATGCTCGGCGCCATCGACACCGAGCGCGGCGCCAAGGTCTCCGGCGCCCGCTTCTACTTCCTCACCGGTGTCGGCGCCATGCTCGAACTCGGGCTGCTCAACATGGCGATGCAGCAGGCCGCGGCCAACGGGTTCACCCCGATGGTCCCGCCGGTCCTGGTCAAGCCCGAGACCATGGAGGGCACCGGGTTCCTCGGCGCCCACGCCGACGAGGTGTACCGCCTGCCCGCCGACGACCTCTACCTGGTGGGCACGTCCGAGGTCCCGCTGGCCGGGTACCACGCGGGCGAGATCCTGCCGGCCGACGCGCTGCCGAACCGCTACGCGGGCTGGTCCACGTGCTTCCGCCGCGAGGCCGGCTCCTACGGCAAGGACACCCGCGGGATCATCCGCGTGCACCAGTTCAACAAGGTCGAGATGTTCGTCTACACCCGGCCCGAGGACGCGCACGAGGAGCACCTGCGGCTGCTGGCGTGGGAGCGCGAGATGCTCGACCGGCTGGAGCTGCCCTACCGGGTGATCGACGTGGCGGGGGGCGACCTCGGCGCGAGCGCCGCGCGCAAGTACGACTGCGAGGCGTGGGTGCCCACCCAGGGCCGCTACCGCGAGCTGACCTCCACCTCCAACTGCACCGACTTCCAGGCGCGGCGGCTGAACATCCGCTACCGCGGCGAGGACGGCAAGCCGCGCTTCGCGGCCACGCTCAACGGCACGCTGGCCACCACCCGATGGATCGTCGCCCTGCTGGAGAACCACCAGCGGGCCGACGGCTCGGTCGTGGTGCCCGAGGCGCTGCGGCCGTTCGTGGGGCGCGAGGTCTTGGAGCCGGTGAAGTCCTAGACCGGGCCCGGCACCGGACGGCACGGCCGGAGCGGAACGACCTCGTTCCGCTCCGGCCGTGTCCGTGCCCGGGCCCTACAGGTAGGGGCCCGACCCTGAGCGCTCCTGGTCCTGGTCGCCGCCGTTGCCCAGCCCGGGCGGCAGCGCCTTGCGCATGTTCTCCAGCTGCGCACGCGCGGCCATCTGCTGGGCGAACAGGGTGGTCTGGATGCCGTGGAACAGCCCCTCCAGCCAGCCCACCAGCTGCGCCTGGGCGATCCGCAGCTCGGCGTCGCTGGGGGTGCCGCCCTCGGTGAAGGGCAGGGTCAGCCGCTCCAGTTCCTCGGTCAGCTCCGGGGCCAGGCCGTCCTCCAGCTCCTTGATGGAGTTGGTGTGGATCTCCTTGAGCCGGGCGCGGCTGGCCTCGTCGAGGGGAGCCGCCTTCACCTCCTCCAGGAGCTGGCGGATCATGCTGCCGATCCGCATCACCTTGGCGGGCTGCTCCACCATCTCACTGAGCGGGCGCTCGCCGTTCTCCTCGTCGCCTTCCTCGCCCTGCCCGGCGCCCACGGAGCCGCCGGGGCCCACGATCAGGACGTGCGGCTGCTCTTCTTCGTTCGGTCCGTTGCTCATCAAACCCTCACCTTGAGGTGTCGCGGTATCCCGGCGTTGTCAGACGGAGAGCACGATCTTGCCGACGTGCGTACTCGACTCAATGATGCGGTGCGCTTCGGCAGCGCGCGGCAAAGAGATCGTCTGGTCCACGATAGGCCGGATCGCGCCCTCATCCACGAGCGGCCACACGTGCTCGGCCACACCGGCGACGATCGCCGCCTTTTCGGCGAGCGGACGCGACCGCAGCGTCGTGGCGTGCACGGACAGCCGCTTGACGAGCATCCGGCCGAGGTCGAGCTCGGCCTTGCGCCCGCCCATCAGCCCGATGATCGTCAACCGACCGCCCACGGCCAGCGAGCGCACATTGGGCTCCAGGTGGGAACCGCCCATGATGTCGAGGATGACGTCGGCGCCCGCGCCGCCCGTCTCCTCCTTCACCCGGGCGGTGAAGTCCTCGCGGCGGTAGTCGATCCCGACGTCGGCGCCCAGCTCCCGGCAGCGCTCCAGCTTCTCGGGGCTGCCGGCCGTGACGATCACGCGGCTGCCGCGCGCGTGCGCGAGCTGGATGGCGAAGGTGCCGATCCCGCTGCCCCCGCCCTGCACGAGCAGGGTCTCACCGGAGCGGAGCCCGCCCACCATGAACACGTTGGACCACACGGTGGCGGCGGCCTCGGGCAGAGCGGCGGCCTCGACGAGGGAGACGCCCGAGGGGATGCGCAGGAGCTGGCCCACGGGGACGGCCACGCGCTCGGCGTAGCCGCCGCCGCTGAGCAGGGCGCAGACCTCGTCGCCGACCGCCCACCCGCTGTCCTCCGCGCCGGGGCCCAGCGCGGCGATACGGCCCGAGCACTCCAGCCCGGGGTACTCCGGAGCGCCGGGCGGCGGCGGGTAGGTGCCCTCGCGCTGGGCGATGTCGGCCCTGTTGACGGCGGTCGCGGCGACGTCGACGAGGACCTCGCCGGGGCCGGGGACCGGATCGGGGACCTCGCTCCAGGACAGGACGTCGGCGGGGCCGGGTTCGCTGATCACAATGGCGTGCATGGTGCGAACGCTACCCCCGGGGACAGGGGCCGCACCCGCCGCGGCGGGTATTGCGGGAACGCCGCCGGTCGGTGGTGCCCGTCTTTGCGCGGGGGTCATATCTTTGTTGACGGAGGCCGAGATAATCGCGACGCTGGGGGCTGGTCTGCCGGCCTCGTCCTCAGCGCGGATCGTGCACGCACAGTGATCGGGCATCCGCGAACCTGAGCAAGCGTTTTGAGGAGAACCGCGTTGGCACAGAGAGAGCACGACGGTTCGGAGCATGCCGGTACGCGTCCGTGGGACGGCGACCCCGAGGCTCCCTCCGGGCAGCAGCCCGACCTGTCTCCGGTCGACCAGTGGTTCGGCGACGACGGCTTCCCGCCGCCCCCACCTTATGCGATGGGCGACGTCCCGCCCCCGCCGCCCTACGCGGTGCCCGGCTACGACCCCCAACCCGCCGACCAGCAGCCGAGCCCCGCCCAGCCGCCCGCTGCGCCGGCCGACCCCTGGGCTCCGCCCGCTTCTCCGGCCCCGCTCGCGCAGTACGACGACGATGACGACGAGCCGCGCACCGTCCGGCTGGGTTCCCAGGACGCCGCCGGCGCGGCACCGCAGGAGCCCCACGGCGGACCTGGCGGGTACGGCGATCCCGGCGCGTACGACGCGCCCGCCCCGGCCGACGAGCGGTGGTCGGCGCCGTCCGCCGGCGCCCCCGGCGCCGAGCACGCGCAGTGGCCGGTGCCCCCGTCCGTGCCGCCGTCGGTGCCTACGGCCGACTACGGCCCCGAGGCCACGGCGCCCTACCTCGGCAACGGTGCGGGCCCCGCCCCCTCGGCACCCGAGGGCCGGTTCGACGACGACATCCCCGAGCCCGAGCAGCTGCCGCCGCTCGACTCCGCCCCCTACGCCGCGCCCCCGCCCGGCGGCGCGGCCCAGGAGTCCCCGTACCAGGCACCCGCTCCCCCGCCCGAGGCGCCGCCGTCCTACCCGGGGCACCCGGCGCCCCAGCAGGCGTGGTACCCCCAGCAGCCGCCCGCCGCGCCGGACCGGCCGGCCGCCGACCGCTACCCGGCTCCCCCGCCGCAGCCGCCACAGCAGCAGCCCCCGCAGCCGCAGTCCTGGCCCGGCCCCTACCAGGCGCCGCCCGGCGACGGCGCCCCGCCGCGCTTCACCGGTCCGCAGCCCGCCGTCCAGCCGCCGGCGCAGCACCCCTCCCAGCCCATGCCGGGGTGGGGACGCCAGGCGTACCCGGGCGCCCCGCAGGAGGCCGCCCGCCCGCCGATGCCGCCCCCCCAGCACCCGCTCCCCGGCCCGGCCGGACCGCCGCAGCCGGGCCAGCCCTTCCAGTACCGCGTGCACATCACCGGGGAGCAGCAGGCCGCGCCGGGCGCACCCGAGACCTCCGAGGCGCTCAACGCCGAGACCCTGGTCAGCAACACCAAGCGCCAGACCAACCACCGGGGCTGGCGCAAGGCGCTCAACTCCGCGACGTTCGGCCTGTTCAACCCGGGGGAGTCCGCCGCCGATGTCCGGCGCCGCGAGCTGACCGCCCGGGCCAGCACGCACGTGGCGGGCGGCCACCACCGGGTGGCGGTGCTCAGCCTCAAGGGCGGGGTCGGCAAGACCACGACCACGGTGGCGCTCGGCTCCACCCTGGCGTCCCTGCGCGGCGACCGCGTGCTGGCGGTCGACGCCAACCCCGACCGCGGCACCCTGTCGGACAAGGTGCGGCTGGAGACCGCGGCCACCATCCGCGACCTCCTCAACGAGAAGGCCACGATCTCCAGATACGCCGACATCCGCGGCTTCACCTCCCAGGCCGCCTCCCGGCTGGAGATCCTCGCCTCCGACCGCGACCCCGCGGTGTCCGAGGCGTTCAGCGAGGCCGACTACCGCGAGGTCTCGCGGATCCTGGAGCACTACTACTCGATCTGCCTGACCGACTGCGGGACCGGGCTGCTGCACTCCGCGATGCGCGGCGTGCTGGGCCTGGCCGACCAGGTGGTCCTGGTCAGCTCCGCCTCGGTCGACGGCGCCCGCAGCGCCAGCGCCACGCTCGACTGGCTGGAGGCGCACCAGTACGGCTACCTGGTGCGGGGCGCGGTGGTCGTGCTCTCGATGGTGCGCACCGACGGCAAGAGCAGCGTCGACCTGGACCGGCTGGAGCAGCATTTCGCCAGCCGCTGCCGCGCCGTGGTGCGGGTCCCGTGGGACTCCCACCTGGAGGAGGGGGCCGAGGTCGACCTCGACCGCCTCTCGCCGGCCACCCGCGACGCCTACCTCCAGCTCGCCGCCACCGTCGGCGAGGCGTTCGCCTGGCCGCGCTGAGCCCGGCGGCGGTCACGACCGCCGGGCCACGTCCCCGGCCGCCTCGCATACCTCCGGGGCCAGCTCCTCCAGTTCCCGGGGCGGGGTGAGGGGCGCGAGGGCGGCGATCGAGACCGCGCCGAGCGGGCGCCCCTCGGCCGAGAGCACCGGGGCGGCGATCGTGCAGAGCACGTCGTCGCTCTCCCCGCTGTCGGCCGCGTACCCGCGTTCGCGCACCCGGGCCAGGTGCTCGCCCAGGCGCCGCGGGTCGGTGATCGTGTGCTCCGTCAGCGCGGGCAGGCCGGTGCGGACGATGATCTCGTCGGCCTCATGGGGGTCGAGGTGGGCCAGGATCGCCTTGCCGAGGGCGGTGGCGTGCAGCGGCAGGCGCGTCCCGACGTGCCAGGCGATCTGGAAGACGCGCCCCGCGTCGGCCACGTAGGTGATCGTGGCCTGGTCGCCGCTGAGCACGGCCAGGTGCACGGTGTGGCCGACCCGTGCCTGGAGCCGCTGGAGGACGGCCTCGATCCCGTGCTGCTCGTTGGCCGCGATGTTGGCGGCGAGCGCGCGCAGCCCGGTGCCGGGCCCGTAGCGCCGGGAGCCGTCGGAGGTGACGAAGCCCTCCGCGATCAGTGTCGCCAGGATGCGGTGCGTGCTCGCTTTGGGGACCCCGGCGGCGTCGGCGATCTCGGTCAGCCTGCCGAACCCGCCCAGCCGCCCCAGCGCCGCCAGGACGCGGACGGTCTTGCCCACGGAGTTCCCGGCCGTGGCGCCCGGCGGGGGATCGGCGGGGGAGTCGGCCGGGGAGGCGTCCGGCGGGGCGTCGGCCGCGGCCCCCCGCGGCGTATCGGCATCGCCGTCCGGCGTGAGTGCACTCATTGACCAGGCCGCACCCTTCAATTACCTTGTAGTCCATTCTACGGAATTCCGGTTCATTCTACGGAACATCCTGGAGGTCCGTCATGCCGGTGCCCCGTCCGGTCGGCCCCTTGGTGGTGCGCGGCGGCCACGTCCTCGACCCCGGCGGCGGGCTCGACGCCCCGATGGACGTCCTCGTCGACGGTCCGCGGATCGCGGCGGTCGACGCTCCCGGGGCGTTCGACGCGACCGGGCACCCGGTCGTCGACGCCGCCGGCTGCCACGTCTCCCCCGGCTTCATCGACCTGCACGTCCATGTCGACGCCCCGGCCACCGGCCTCGGGGTCGACGCCGATGCGATCGGCGTCGGCCAGGGGGTCACCACCGTCGCCGACGCCGGGAGCACGGGGCTCGACACCCACGCCGCGTTCCACCGCGGCGTCGTCACCGCCGCCACCACCCGGGTACTGAGCTGGCTCAACCTGGCGCCGGCCGGGCTGTCCCAGGGCCTGAGCGAACTCGCCTGCCCGTTGCGCCCCGACCCCGGCCGGTTCCGCGCGCTGCTCGACGCCCACCCCGGGATCCGCGGGATCAAGGTCCGCATGAGCCGCTCCGTCGTCGGCGACCAGGGCATCGCACCCCTGCTGCACGGCCGCGCCCTCGCCGACGACCTCGGGCTGCCGATCATGGCCCATGTCGGCCAGGCGCCGCCGTCCCTCGGCGACGTCGCCCGCCACCTCCGCCCCGGCGACGTCATCACCCATGCCCTGCACGGCAAGGGCGACGGCCTCCTCACCCGCGAGGGGCGCGTGGCCGGCCCGGTGCTCGACGCCCGGCGGCGCGGGGTCCGCTTCGACGTCGGACACGGGAGCGCGAGCTTCTCCTTCGACGTCGCGCGCCGGGCGCTGGCCGCGGGGTTCCGGGCCGACACGGTCAGCACCGATCTGCACCGGGAGAACGCCGGCGGGCCGGTGCACAGCCTCGCCGAGACCATGGGCAAGCTCCTCGCGATCGGCTACACCCTGCACGAGGTGGTCGCGGCCGTCACCCGCGCCCCGGCCGGCGTGCTGGGCCGCCCCGACCTCGGCGCGCTGCGGGCCGGGGCGGTCGCCGACCTGACGGTCTTCCGGGTGGAGGCGGCCGACCGCGAGTTCACCGACTCGACGGGCGCGCGCCTGCGCGCCACGCGGGTCGTGCGCCCGGTGGGAGCGGTGCGGGGTGGTGCGCATGTACCCGCTCGCTGACGCGGCCCGGCGCGTGTGCGCGGAGATGGCGCTCGGCCCCGGCGAGGCCGCCGAATTGCGGACGTTCCTGGCCGCGGCGGAGCGCACCGCCGAAACGCTGGGCGCCAGGTTCGACGAGGGCCGGGCCATGGGCCTCGCGGCGCATTCGGCCGGGTTCGTCCGGCGCCTGCGCGGCGCGCCCCCGCTGCCGTCCGTCAGCGCCGCGCTCTTCGACGAGATCGACGACGACGTGCGCGGCGCCGTCGCCGGCCTCCTGCGCGGCCACACCCGGGCGAGCGGCCGCGCCGGCCCCGGCGACGACGAAGTCCTCCTCTTCGCCATCCACTTCCAGATCGCCAAGAGCAGTTCGTGGAGATGAGCAATGACCGACAGGACCGGCAGGATCAAGGTCGTCATCGGCGACCGGCTGGGCAATGGGCACAACGTCGCGGCGGGGGTGACCGAGGCGGGCGGCGAGGCCATCCTCATCCCCGGCCCCGGCGCCGACATGAAGATCGGCGACATCATGAACAGGGAGGGCGCCGACCTGGGGATCAGCTTCTGCGGTAGCGGAGGGGCCGGAGCCATCACCGCCAAGGTCAAGTACGGCTACGACGTGGAGTTCGGGCTGCGCACGATCGAGGCGGGCGTCACCGCGATCCGCGCGGGCAAGCGGATCGTCGGGTTCGGCTTCCTCGACCAGCACGACCTCGGCTACCGCATCACCCGCGAGTACCTGCTGCTGCACGGCGGGGACGCCTGATGGCCGCCGAGGAGCTGGCCGTCGAGGTCAGCGGGGCCGGCCCGACCCGGGAGCGCGCCTTCGGCGCCGCCATGGCCCAGGTGCAGGCCCAGGTCCGCGACCGGGTGCCGGGCATGCCGGTCCGCATCGAGCCCCGCGGCATCGCCCTGGTGCGCGCCACCGAGGAACGGCGCACGGAGCGCTTCCTCGGCCTGTTCCTCCCCCGGACCAGGAGCCACTTCACCCTCGTCGTGAGCGTCACCGTGCAGGTGACCGCCTTCCCCCTCGACGACGTCGAGTTCGCCCTCCGCGACGAACGCCTCTCCCCGATCCAGCGCCTGCTGCACCTGCGCTGACCCCCTCAGCGCGAGAGATGGGAGCGGTCCCCCCCGTGAGCGATTTCCTCATCGTCCTGCTCGAATCCGTCGTCATCGGCGCCCTCGCGGGTTTCGGCGCCAGCGCCGGTGTCGCCCGCATGTTCCACGCCCCAGCGGTCCAGGGGATGGGCGCGTTCCGCACCCTCGGCGAGCTGAACGCGTGCGAGAACGACTCGGTCGCGCACTTCTCCTTCGGGTTCGGGTTCGTCTTCAACTCCTGGGCGTCGACGGTCGGCACCGGCGCGCTGACCGCCGACGTCGACCACCGGATCATCCCGCACTGGGCGGCGTCGATCACCCTGCTGCGCCGGCGCACCGTCGCCGAGACCCTGCACAACCCGCGGCGCATGGCACTGTGCGGCACGGTGGTCGGCGCCGTGCTGGTGACCGCCCTGAACTCCACGGTCAGCGCGGTTCCCGCGGGCCTGCAGACCGTGGCCGCGGAGGTGCTGGTGCCGGCGTCGGAGTGGCTCATCAACCCGGTGATGCCGATCCTCTTCTGGATGGCGGCCATGGACGCCGGGCGCCGCACCGGCGCCTGGGCGACGGTGCTCGGCGGCCTCGCCCACGTGGTCATGGGCAACGCGGTGCCGGGGATCGTGCTGGGCATCCTCGTCGGCAAGGGCGTCGACGACGGCGGCTGGAACCGGGTCACGCGCGTCCTGGCCGGCGCGGTCGTGCTGCTGTTCACCCTGAGCGCGTTCTTCCGCGGTATCGACATCCAGCTCCTCCAGGACATGGAGCTCCCCGTCCCCGACTGGCTGGCCGGCCTGCACACGGCACTCGGATCGGAGATCGACTGATGAGTACGACGGACGGCGCCCCGGAGGGCGCGGGTGCCGGCGGCGACGCCGCCCCTTCCGGGTTCTGGTACGCGGAGTGGACGTTCCCGCTGCTGGTGGCCTCGCTGGCGGCCAGCGTCTTCGCCGGGACCCACCTCTACTACGTCTACGGCACGGGCATCTTCAACGACATCGCCGTCGTGGCGCTGCTGCGCGCGGGCATGGAGGGCGGCGGCTACGGCGCGGCGGCGGCGTTCGGCACCGGCTTCCTCGTGGCGCGCGTCATCGAGGGGCCGATGGTCGGGATCCTCGACATCGGCGGGTCGATCCAGACCGGTATCGGGGTGGGCCTGCCGGCCATGATCCTGGGCGCCGGCTTCACCCTCCCGCTGGAGAATTTCTGGCTGTCCCTTCTCGTGGGGGCGGTGGCGGGGGCCGCCATCGGCACCATCGTGATCCTCATCCGCCGCTACACCGTCAACTCCTCCGCGGTCCCCTCCACGTTCGGCGCGGGCATCATGATGGGCGCCGGCAACTCCGCGGGCCGCTACCTGGGCCCGCTGATCATCATCGCCGCGGCCACCGCGTCGATCCCCATCGGTATCGGGGCGACCGCCGGCGCACTCCTCTTCTACCTGTGGCACAAGCCGCTCACCGGGGGCGCGATCCTCGGCGCCATGGCCATCGGTGTCTTCTTCCCCCTCTCGTCCTAGGAAGGCGGTCCCGCATGCCCGACACCACCCACCAAGAGGACGTCTACCGGCGGCTCGGCGTGGCCACCGTCATCAACGCCAGCGGCATGATGACCGCGCTCGGCGGCAGCCTGCCGAGCCCCCGCGTGAGCGCCGCCATGGCGGAGGCGGCGGGCGCGCACGTGCGGATCGACGACCTGATGGCGGCGGCCGGGCGCCGTATCGCCGCGGCCACGGGCACCGAGGCCGGCTGCCCCACCAGCGGGGCGGCGGCGGGGATCGCCATCAGCGCGGCCGCGGTCATCGCGGGCACCTCGCTGCCGGCCGTCGAACGGCTGCCCGACACGGGCGGGCTGCCCGACGAGATCGTGCTGCCGCTGGGCCACGCGGTGCACTTCGGCGCGCCGGTCACCCAGATGGTGCGCCTCGGGGGCGGCCGCCCCGTGGTGGTGGGCAGCGCCAACACGGTGACCGCCGACCACTTGGAGGGCGCGATCGGGGCGCGTACCGCGGCGCTGCTCTACGTGCAGTCCCACCATGCGGTGCGGAAGGGGATGCCGCCCCTGGCCGAGTTCGCCGCCGTGGCCCGGCGCAACGGGGTGCCGCTCATCATCGACGCCGCGGCGGAGGAGGACCTGCGCGCCTACGCGGCGGCAGGCGGCGACCTGGTCGTCTACAGCGGAGGCAAGGCGGTTGGCGGCCCGGCGTCGGGCTTCATCTGCGGCCGCAGCGACCTCGTGGCGGCGTGCCGCATGCAGTACCAGGGCGTGGCCCGGGCGATGAAGGTCGGCAAGGAGACCATCGCCGGCCTGGTCGCCGCCCTGGAGGCGTACACGGGGGTCGGCCGATCGGACGACGCGGACGGCCCGGCGCAGGCGGCCGATCAGCGGACGCGCATGGAGGAGCTGCGTGACGGGGTCGCCGCGATCCCGGGCCTGCGCGCGGCCGTGGTCCCCGACGAGGCGGGCCGCGCGATCGTCCGCTGCGAGATCAGGGTCGATCCGGCCGCGACGGGCCTCAGCGCCGAGGACGTGGTGGCCCGGCTGGCAGCCGGCGACCCCGCCATCGTGGTCCGCGGCCACCGCGCGGCAGAGGGCGTCTTCGCCGTGGACCCCCGCCCCCTCGCACCGGGAGAGGAGCACGCGGTCCTGCGACGCCTGGCAGAGATCATGACCCCACCGCAGGACCCGGCCTGAGCCCACTTGGGGCACGGGTCATCCCCGGGGGGCGTCACTGGCGGAGGGTGTGGGATTCGAACCCACGAGATCCCGTTACATCGAGCCATGATCACGAGGTGCCGGTAGACCACGAAAGCGGTCGGTGACCTGGGCGGATGCTCCTACGTCCTCCCATCGTTCCCGGCCGCTTCCTGCTGCCATGTGCACCGAATGTGCATGGGCACGTTCGCCGTCGTCGCAGGTCCAGCGTCGGCCCCACACCGCGCTCACTGCTTTGCTCAGCCACCGTCGGGCGACCACAGATGACGCGCGCCCTCCGCGCTCACGGTGGGTGGCAGTCCTCCCGGCCCCGGCGGCGGGCGACCACGGTAACGGACCGGCGCGGGTTCTGGCGCGATCGGTCCGCACCGACGCACGTCCGGTGTCGCGCCAGGTTCCGTGTCGGCACTGGGGGCGGTCGGCACGCCGGGAGCGACGGCGCGAAGCGCCGTCGCCTTGATCCCATACAGCCCAATTCGGCAGCGTTCTCAGATCAGCCGTCGTCCGTCGTGTGTCCGGACATGTGGCCGGTCGGCGTCCAAAGCGTCAAGGAGCCGGATGGCGTAGACCTCGGACATGCGCTCGGCGACCTCCTCCGGGGTGAGCCATGTGACGGCGGTCGACTCCGAAGATGGGCGCTCAATGCCGCCGGAAGGCTTGCAGCGGAAGACCAGTGCGACGATGCCGCGTGACGTGTTCTTGTAGACGCCGGTGAGTTCGTCCACCTCGACGCGGACGCCGGTCTCTTCCCAGACTTCCCGGATCACGCCGTCCTCCGGTGCCTCGGTGATCTCCAAGACGCCCCCGGGCAACTCCCACGTTCCGTTGTCCCTGCGGCGGATCGCCAGTAGCCGGCCATCTTCCCGCACGACTGCTCCGGCAACGGATACCGAGTGCAGCGGCGTTGACTGGCCGTCGCCGGTGCTGTTACTCATGTACAGGAGCATAGGAGGAACTGAAGGACCATGGCGAGCACAGCAGGGGCGAAGTCGGCGAAGCCCATGTACCTCCAGATCGCTGACGATATCGAAGCGCAGATCAAGGACGGGCGCCTCGGCCCTGCCGAAGAGATTCCGAGCGAAGCGACGCTCATGGCACGCTACGGAGTCTCGTCGGGCACGGTCCGCAAGGCGGTCGCCGAGCTTCGCACCATCGGACTGGTGAAGACGTACCAGGGCAAGGGCTCGTTCGTGACGTCCCGTCCGCCGGTCACCCGCAAGTCTTCGGACCGGTTCCGGCGCTCGCACCGCAAGGCGGGCAAGGCCGCTTACATCGCCGAGACCGAGCAAGCCGGGGTCAAGGCGACGGTCAATGTACTGTCCGTTGGGCCGGTGGCCGCTCCGGCCGAGATCGCCGAACGGCTGGCCGTTGCGGAAGGCGCCAAGGTACTCGCTCGTCGGCGCCTGTACTTCAGTGACGGGGTGGCCACAGAGGAAGCCACCTCCTACCTGCCATGGGACGTCGTACGCGACATCCCCGAGCTATTCGAAGAGAACCCCGGTGGCGGTGGCATCTATGCCAGGCTCGAGGAGCACGGTCACGAGTTCCTGGAGTACACCGAGACGGTGCGGGCTCGCCTCGCGACCAAGCAAGAGGCGACCGCGCTCGGCCTCAGCCCGGGGTCACCCGTCATCCATCTGACGCGCAACGCCGTGACCACCACCGGCCGCGTGGTCGAAGTCTGCGACACGATCATGGCCGCCGATCAATTCGTCCTGGACTACCGCATACCGGCGACGGACTGAAGGCAAGCCTCGGAGTCTTCTCGCCGGATCGCTTGACTCATGTACATGAGTGCGTCACTCTTACCTCAGACTACTTATATACATGAGTACCGATGATCGAGATATATACATAAGTGGCCGCTGATTGCCGATGACTTACCCCCGCGACGGTGGGCGCCGTCCGGGGGCGTGCTCCCAACCTGAGCAAAGCAGGTGGAACGATGACAAGACTAGCTATGCCTTCCTCCGGACAATACGGCGCTCCTCGGTCCTACGTCCGGCCGTACATCCTCGTTCACGAGCGGAGGGTGCGCGAGCGGGAAGCCGCGGAACGGGCATCCCTTGAAGCGAGCCGTCAGGCGGCCTGGGCGGCTTTCAACGCCATCGGTACGCCATGATGGCGACCGACGCTGATCCGCTGCTGGCGCTGTTGCGCCTGCACTACTCCGAGCGCTGGACCATCCGCCGCACCGAACACCTGTGGATCGCCAGCACCGCCGACCGCAACGCCGACCACGTTCCCACGCTGATCGAGCCGGACATTGAGATCTTCGTCCGCCAGCTCGAAGACCCTCCGCGTCGGGTGGGCTCCGCCTTCCGCTCTCCGCTCTCGGCGCCGTGGATCGCACAGCACCTGACCGAGCTTGGTGACGGCGTCTTCTGGGGCGACAACCGCCAGTAGGGCGGACCGAGCTGCGCGGCCGGACACCGGTAACGGCCTTCCCCCGGCCGCGCACCACACCAGGGCTCCGGTATGTGCGGATATCCATGCCGGGGCCGCTGGCCCCTGGTTTGCGCGTGTCGTCCTCTTGAAGACGGTTTGAGTTGAGCACCAAACTCGCCATCGCCGCCGGGGCGGACGCCAAGGTCGTTCATGCGGTGCTCGGGCGCAATGCCGCGATCATGACCCTCGACCGTTACGGGCACCTGTTCCCCGACCGCCGGGGCGAGGTGGCCGAAACGATGGACGCCGCACGGATCAAGGCGACCCTGCCCCGTGAAACGGCAAAGGCCGACCGTCCCGATCCATGTGCACCGAATGTGCACCGGTCCGGGGACGCCCAGCCTTCGTGAACCCTCCACAGGACCAACGACCTGCGGTGTCTTCGGGTGTGAGCGGAGGGTGTGGGATTCGAACCCACGAGATCCCGTTGAGGATCTTACGCTTTTCAAGAGCGTCGCACTCGGCCACTATGCGAACCCTCCATCGGGCCAGCCTATCGGCTGGAGCTCCAGAGTAGCGCACGGTGGTGTGCCCGGTTCAGGGTGCCGCGGGGGCGTGCGGGGTGCCGAGGCGCCGGGTGGCGGTCCAGGGGGCGGCGGGCACCCGGCGGGACCGCGGCCTGCCGCGAAGTGCGGGCCGGGTGCGGGCCGGTGCGCCGGTGGCGCCCGGCGCTCTCGGCCGCGGCCCGCGGGGACCGGCGGCGATGGCCGGTGGCCGGCCTCGCCGGCACGGTCCCGCGGGGTGGGCGGCGGGTCATCGGCGCTTCAGATCCGCGAAGCCGATGGCCAGGGCCACGCCGATGCCGGCGCCCAGTGCGATGCCGATCGCGAGGTTCTCCATGGTGAGGCCCAGTGCGACGCCGAGCGCCAGTCCCACGGCGAGGCCGCCCCCGTATACCGAACCCCTTTTCACGCCTCCCCCTCCAGGCCGGAGCGCTCCGGCCGATGCCGTCGATGGGACGCCCCGTGCGTCCATTCCGTTCCAATGATCATTGCCATCGGCCGCGTCAGGGGCGATTCGGCCGCTTATGGCCACGTCCGGACCCGGCCGACGTCGGGGCAGGTGGGCGCGCCGCGCCGATCGGCGTCCCGGCGGCGGCTCCCGCGGGGGCTGGATCGCACGTGCTACTCGTGAGTAACATGCCGTCCATGGCAACGATGAACGCCGAAACGGCGGAGCTGGTCAAGTCGGGGTTCCTCGCAGCGGTGCCGTTCGCGCGGACACTGGGCGTGGAGTTCGTCGACCTCGACCACGGGCACGCCGTGCTGCGCCTGCCCGACCGGCAGGACCACCACAACCACATCGGCGGCCCGCACGCCGGTGCCATGTTCACCCTCGCGGAATCGGCCTCGGGGGCGATCGTGCTCGCCGCCTTCGGCGACCGGCTCGACCGCGCCGTCCCCCTCGCCGTCTCGGCGGAGATCCACTACGCCAGACGGGCCATGGGCGACGTCGTCGCCGACGCCCGCCTGGGCCGCGACCCCCGCGAGGTCGTCGCCGAGCTCGACGCCGGGGCGCGCCCGGAGTTCCCCGTCGAGATCGAGCTGCGCACCGCGGACGGAACGGTCACCGGTTCCATGACGGTCGTGTGGACCCTCAAGGCCGCCCCCGCGTAGCCCCGGCGGCTGCGCGGCCCGACCCGGATACGACCGTGCCCCACCCGGATACGAGCGCGCCCGGCCCCGATACGAATGTCCCCGCCCCTGGGTACGGTTGCTGCGACCCGGGTCACCACACGCCCGGCCGGCACCACAGGAGGCTCCGTGAAGTTCCGGGTCGACCGCGATGCGTTCGCCGACGCCGTGGCGTGGACCGCGCGCGCCCTGCCCGCCCGCCCCGCCGTGCCGGTCCTCGCGGGCATGCGCCTGGACCTGCCCGGCGCCGGCTCCGCGCTCGGGCTGTCCGGCTTCGACTACGAGGTCTCCGCCCGTGCCGAGGTCGAGGTCACCGGCGGCGAGCCCGGGGCGGTGCTGGTGTCGGGGCGGCTGCTCGCCGAGATCGCGCGCAACCTGCCCGCCGCGCCCGTCGACGTCGAGTCCGACGGCACCCGCGTCCTGGTCACCTGCGGCAGCGCGCGGTTCACCCTGCTCACGCTGCCGTTGGAGGACTACCCCACCCTTCCGGACATGCCGCGCACCGCGGGGTCGCTCGCGGCCGACGCCTTCGCCACCGCGGTGCGCCAGGTGAGCCCGGCGGCCAGCCGCGACGACACCCTGCCGATGCTCACCGGGGTCAACATCGCGTTCACCGCCGAGAGCCTCACCCTCGCCGCCACCGACCGCTACCGCATCGCCGTCCGCGAACTGTGGTGGAAGCCGGAGCACGCCGACCTCTCGGCCTCGGCGCTCGTTCCCGCGCGCACCCTCCACGACACCGCGCGGTCGCTCGTCGCGAACTCCAACGTGCACATCGCGCTTTCGGCCGCCGCGGCCGCGGGCGGGTCGGCGCCCGGCGAGGGGATGATCGGGTTCGAGAACGGCGGCAGGCGCACCACCACCCGGCTCATCGACAGCGACTTCGTCGGCTACGAATCCCGCTTCCCCACCGAGTTCGAGGCGCGGGCCGAGATCGCCACCGCGCCGCTGCTCGAAGCCGTGAAGCGCGTCGCGCTCGTCGCCGACCGCAACACCCCGGTCCGGCTGTCGTTCTCGGCCGGCGAGGTCGTCCTCGAAGCCGGGTCCGGCGACGACGCCCAAGCGGCCGAGGCCATGGACGTGCGGTACGAGGGAGAGCCCATGCGGGTCTCGTTCGGCCCCGCATACCTGCTCGACGGCCTCGCGGGGGTGCAGGGCGAGACCGCGTACCTGCACTTCACCAAGCCCACCAAGCCGGTGGTGATTGCCGAGGCGCCGGCCGGGGAAGGCGCCCGGCCGGAGTTCCGCTACCTCGTGATGCCGCTGCGGTCCTGAGCCTTCAGTCGGGGCAGCCCTCCATGTTCTCGAACTCCTCGCTCTCGACCCGGGGGATCAGTTCGTAGTGCAGGGTCCGGTAGCGCAGCAGCCGCAGCGAGATCGGCACGGTCAAGCGCTGGAGCATCGGATGGCGTCTGGCGAGCAGCCGTTCGGCGTGCTGCGATCCCGGGCCTTCGAGGAGCCCGACGTCCCCCCTGATGGGACCGCCCACCGGCTCCCCGCGCAGCGTGCACGGCCGCAGGTCGGCCTGCGGGTGGTGGCGCAGCCGCTCGGCCTCGCCGGAGTCCTCCCACGTGCGGAACAGCACGCGGCCGTCGTCGATGACGATCGTGACTGGGGTGTTGACGCACGTCAGGCCGTCGCTGCGGTAGGTCGTCAACAGGGCGGTCCTATGGGCGCGAAACGGCCGGAGGAGTGTGGCTGTGGACATCGGCGTGTGCTTCCTCTCCGCGGGGAGACGCTCCACACTCCACCCTTCCCCATTAGGTGATCTGTGTCACCTTCGCCATGGGCACGGTTGCGGAAAATCGCGGGGGAAACCGCCACGGGCGGGTGACGGTGCGCCGTCTGCGAGATGTCGGCACGGCTCTGCTCGTACGCGTGGAAAATCCTCCGCCACGTGGTTTATCCACAGGCACTTCTGGCCATCATCGGGTTTCTCCGGCGTTTTCCACAGGGTTTTCCACCGATCACGAGTCCATCGGCGGCGGTGCCGCGGAACCGGTCCCCCGTTATTCCCCTTCGGGGAGCGACGACGATCCCCCGCCGCCCACCGCCGTCTCCATCCCCAGTTCCGCGCGGCGGCCCCGCAGATATCCCGCCCGGTACCCCGCACGGTGGTGCGTGCGCTCGGGCCTGGTCGGGCGAAGCTGCGGAAAACGTCGCTGGAACTCCTCGTGAACGCGATCGACATCGGCGCGCAGCACCACTTCCGCACCGCTGCGTGCCGCCTCGCCGTCGTTCCCGGATTCGGCCGTGCCGCCCGCCGCATTCGGGTCGTCGCGAAGCCGGGCACGGAATTCGCGGATCCGCTCGGCCACCGCGTATCCATAGGCGCGGATGAACGACCGGTAGAAACGGCTGCGTTCGGTGGCCAATGTGGAACGATCATAATTGCGGAGTTCCCGCAGGCCGGTGACGTGCTCGCGCGCGGTGAACCGGGCCGACGCCTCCATCTGCATGGTGATGGACGGCAGCAGCACGCGCAGGGAGTCGAGCGCGGTGACGGTGCCGACGATGATCAGCATCCGCTCGGTGTTGGCGGCCGTATTGCCGCGCACGGCCGACTGGCAGCCGTAGGCCGCGGCGATGCCGGCCAGCGCCTTCACCCGGGCCTTGCCGTGCCCCCCGACCCCCGAGACGGGGAAGTCGAGCCGGGTGACCGATTCGGCGGCCTCGCCCCGCTGGGCACGCGCATCGGCCTCGGCGATGGCGTGCCGGGTCATCAGCTCCGCGGCCTTGGCCGTGAACGCCTGGCTTTCGGCGTCGGTGACCGCGGGGTCCTCCGCCATGCGGAGGAGCCCGCGGACCCGCTCGATCATCTTCTGGCGAGCTTCGGTTGACGTCGACATAGAGCGCGTGGTCGTCCCCGTCTGAGAATTGCCCATGGTCCGATGCAACCCCGGGCTCAGGCCGACTTGTTCCCCGCGACCATGCCGATGATGCCGAGGATGACCCAGATGACGGCGGCCGAGCCCAGGCCGACCCACGCCGCACCGAACAGGCCCGCGATCGGCGCGCCCGCGAGCAGCATCATCGCGTAGGACACGACCGCGGTCGCGCCCCCGCCGAGCAGGGCGGGGGCGGCGGCGAAGCGCCACGGGTACTGCCCGGCGTAGCGCCGGGCCCGGCGGTCGCCCTTGCTGCCGAGGATGGCCACGGCGCCGCCGACCAGCGAGAAGAAGAAGATCGCGGTGGTCAGCCCGCTCGACAGCGACAGCCCGGTCAGCAGGAAGGAGGCGACACCGCTGACCGCCCCTGCTGCCAGCGCGGTGCCCCAAGGCCAGATCATCGTCGCCGAGGCGACGGGAGTGAATGCGTTGCCGCGCTCCAGCGTCATGTCTGCTCCTTTGATTCGTGAGCGGTGCGCGCCGTGCCCAAGCGGCCGACGCTTCCAGGGTGCCGCCGTGGCCGCGGGCGGCGCATCAGGGCACACCCCTGACTTACCCCTGACCCGGCCGATCGGCACCTGTCCCGGCCCGTGTCCGCACATCGCGGTCCACAGGCTGGGGACGGAACTCTGCCCGGACAACGACCGGCGGCGCGGCGAAGTGCCCGCGGGCGCGGCCGACCGCGGGATCAGACCGCGAGCAGCCCGCTCGGGCCCACCAGCCAGCCGGGGGGAACGACCTCCGGGCCGCCCGGGCGCCGCGGGCCCGCGGACACCACCAGGGTCCCGGGCTGCGTCCACGCCGCCCAGCCGGCCGCGTCCGGCCACGTGTGGGTGAGCGGGTCCGGCCCCGTATCGCCCACCGCCACCGGCTCCACACCGGGGCGGGGCAGCACACCCGCGACGGCGCCGCCGACCAGCAGCCGGATCCGCGGGAACCAGCGTTCCAGCGGCGCCAGGGAGACCGAATCGGGCAGCGCCGCGGCCGTGATCCCGTCGGCGGCCAGGGCGGCGAGGTCGTCGCGCAGCCGGACGACCGAGTCGGGCTCGGGGGACGGCGTCCCCAGAACGGCGGCGGCGTCCACCACGACCTCCAGCCGCTGCGCGAGCGCCGCGCGCAGGTCCGGCCACACCCCTCTGAACGCCGGGATCAGCGGCAGCGCCGAGACCTCGTCCAGCGGTACCCAGCGCACCTCCTGGCTCTCGCCGTCGCCGGGCGTCAGCGGGCGCGTCTCCACGACCCGCGCCAGCACGGTGTCGTACCGCCAGACCGTGAGCTCCTGCCGGTAGACGCCGATCAGCTCCAGGTCGCCGGAGTCGCCCGCGACCTCCTCGTGGAACTCGCGCATCGCCGCCTGCACGGCGGTCTCGTCGCTGTCGAGCGCACCGCCGGGGATCCCCCATGTGTCGCCCATGTGGCTCCACACCGCCCGGTGCTGCAACAGCACGTGGCCGCCCTCCGGCGGCGCGCTCGCCCCGGTCGTCCCCGCCGCGTGCAGCAGCAGGCCGGCCGCCCCGTACCTGCCCCAGCGCCGAGAGCCGTCGGGGAATTCCACCCATCCGTCGCCGTCGCCTGCGCTCATCCGATCTCCCGCCGTCGTCGCCTCCGGGAGCGCGCGGCCCCCGCCCACCGTCTCTCCGGTCCGCCGACGCACCGGATCCCGTTCGGTTCCGGCCGCCTTCGGCCACCTCTTACCCCTCCACCGCCCACCACTCCGACCTCGCACGACGCTAGGATGTGCCCGCTATGACCAGGATGGCGATCTCTGCCGGAAAGCTCCCCCTGTACTCCCTCGACCTCGCGAGGCGGTACTGGGCGCCACTGCTGTTCGTCTATGCGGTCGGCACCTTCCTGCACGACATGCTGATGCGGGGCATGGTCCGCCTCTCCGAGATCGACGCCACCGTGGCCCTCCTCGGGCTCAGTGTCTCGGTCCTGGTGACCCTCACCACCACGATCATCATGTTCCACATGCTGCGCCCCGGTCTGCCGACCGTGGACATCGAGCTCGTGGGCGCGCTCCCGCCGGAGCGCACGACCCTCGGCGCCCGCGAACGGCACGTGGTCGACGCGATCGCCATGGCCATCCTGCCGTTCCTCCTCTTCTACAGTGCCTGGGGCATGTTCGGCGAAGAGTTCCGCGTTTACAGCCAGGGACTTTTGAACGAGCGGGGCCTCGACGGCTACCTCGAATCCGGCAGCCTCAGCGCGCTCGGGCTGCCGCTGGCGATCGCGGTGGGCTCCTACCTGCTGCGCATGCTCTGCGAGACCTTCTACGTGCGCCGGGAGAACAAGGTCCTCGGTGTGCTCACCGCCCTGTTCGAGGCCAACTGGATGTTCTTCGCGGTCTTCTCGGTCGTGCAGATCACCACGACCGGCCAGGAGTGGCTCGAAGGGCGCGTGTTCTGGGTCGGGGTGCAGACCGGGGTGCTCGACGCCTTCCGCGCCCTCGGCGACCTCACCTCGCTGCCGTTCGAGACCGGCTACCTGGCGGCGCTCGACGGCGTCGCCACGGCGTGGGGCCACCTGAAGGACGGTCTGGTCGGGCCGCTGCTCTGGCTCACGATCGCCGCGGTGATCTACGGCGCCGAGGTCGAATCCAGCGAGCAGCTCTTCTCCAAGGGGACCCGGGCCGCCCGGATCGAGGAGCGGGTCGGGCGGCTCCCCGGCGCCGCCTCCGGGATCGGCCGCTTCGCCCAGCGGGGCATGCGCGAGAAGTACACGCCCTTCCTCAACGCGTTCCGCTTCATCCTGCGGGTCAGCCCGGTGTTCTACCTGTCCTTCTGCCTCTACTACGTGCTGCTGGAACTGGGCTTCGAGTGGCTGCACCGGGGGATCCTGGTGCTCGTCGGGCCCGACGACTTCCTCGGCTGGTGGTGGCCGTGGCTGACGCCGATCGACTTCGCCGTGGGCGCCCTGCACGAGCTGCTGCGGGTGTGCCTGCTCGCCGCGACGTTCGAGGTCGCGCTGCGCCGGGTGGGGGAGTCCAGCACGGGGCGCAGGGCCCGCCGCGCGAGCCGCGCGGCCTGACGCGGACCCGCCGCGGCGGCCGGGGCCGGTACCGCCGAAGGGTCAGCCCTGCTGTGAGAAGAGGACGGCGGCGGGCCGGGACTCCTGGGGGTCGGTACTGGTGGGCGACCGCACCTCGAACCGCAGCGAGTCGACGGCGTCGTCGGGTACCACGAAACTGACGACGAAGCCGGTCTCCTCCCCGGCGGGCACGGTCTCGCCGTCGGCATCGGTGCAGCCGAACCCGGTCGATCCGAGGTCCTCGGGGAGCTCCCGCGCATCGAATTCCGAGGTCGGCTCCCACGAACGGCCCTGGTCGTCGATCGCACGGAACGAGCAGGACGCCTCCAGGAGCTCGCCGGCGGTCGCGTCGCCGGGGGTCACCGCGTACACGGCGTCGACCAGCTCCAGGTCGTCGGCGAGGGGGAAGCCGCCGGTCTCGCCGACGACCGACCCGCGGAAGTCCCATTCGCTGCCGGCGAGCTCGGCGACGCTCCCCGATACGGGCACGGGGTCGGGCGGCATGGCGCCGGACTCCAGCATGTCCTGGCGGTCGAGGTACCAGGGCAGGCCCATCACGAGGGGCAGCATGACGGCGAGCCCGGCGACGTAGGGGAGCTGGAGGCGCTTCCACAGCGGCAGCGCGCGCCGGGCCCGGCGCGCGCCGCGCGGCGGTTCAGCGGGGGCGGTGCCGCGGGGCGGTCCGGGGGGTGCCGGGGGCCCGGAGGGCCGGAGGGGGCCGGGAGGGCCATAGGCGCCCGGCGGACCGTACCCGGGGCCGCCCGGGTACGGGGGCCGGGCTCCAGGGCCGCCCCGGTGCGGGGCCGGGCCCTGGGGCACCTGGGGCGGCGGGGGGTTCATGGGCCGCTGAGGGCCCGGCGGCGGTCCGTACGGCGGCCGTGCGCCGGGCGGCGCGAAGCCGGGGGGCGGGTAGCCGGGCGGGGGACCCTGGTGGCGGGGATCGCGTGGATGCATGGCCGCAGGACCTCTTAGTGCGTCTCGATCGGCGGGATCGCGGTCACGTCGTCCGCGCCGTCGATCCTGTCGGTGAGCCCGGCGCCGCTCAGGCCGAGGTCGATGTCGGCCTGAGCGGCCAGGCGCTCGTCGAGGGAGTGGCTCACGACGGCGCGCAGGGACAGCTCCGTGAGCCGCTCCTCAGGCACCTCGAACGCGAACGCCCCGGTCACGGGGCGCCCGGGCGAAAGGCTCGGGGAGGCCGAGTCGAACACGTTGCTCGACCAGGTCGTGCCGGAGTAGGCGTAGTCCTCGCCGGTGTCGAGTTCGGCGCGGACGTTGCGCATCGTGCTCCGGGTCGACTCGATGGTCGCGTCGACGACCACCCACACCCCGTTGGCCTCGATCGGTTCGGACGGGACCCCGAATTCGTCGTCGCCGCTGTCGTCGGTGATGCTGCGGGCGAACCGGACATCCCGGACCTCGATGGTGAACTGCCGCGCGTCGACGGTCGTGCCGATGCCGCCCGCGTAGCCGATGGGTTCGGACGTCGCGAGGGTCGGCGGGATGAGCGAGTGGGCCCCCATGATCAGCCCGAGGAGGATCAGGCTGAGCACGATCGTGGTCGACCGCCGTGCGAGCAGGCCCTTCACCGGGTCACCCTTCGTCCAAGGGCAGGCTGAACCGGCCGACGGTCTCGTCGCCGGGGGTCCAGCGCTCGGTCTGGTCGGTGAAGCCCTCTTCGAACGCGGCATCGGTGACCACGATGGTCGCGGACTCCTCCTCGGCGACGAGGCCCGACAGGTCCTTGGGCTCCTCGAGCAGCCAGTCGAAATCCATGGACGGGGGCTCCTCGCCCGCGAGCGCCCCGAGCGGGTTGTCGTCCTCGGGCTCGGTCCCGGCCTCGACCAGCAGCCAGCTCAGCACGACCTCTTCGGGCATGTCCGGCTGGATCTCGGAGACATAGCCGTCGGGGTGGCGGGTGAAGACGACGCTCAGCTGGGCGGTCTCGAGGCCGCCGGGGGTGAGCTCCGCGGTGACGATCCGGTTCAGGGCGCCGACGTCGAACGGACGGGTGTCCTTCGAGACGAGGTCGGCGCGGACGTCGAGGGTGGGGCCCATCGAGTCCCCCTCGGGGTTGATGGCGGCGTCGTGCACCGTGAGGGTGAGCATGTCGTTGGCCGCCTCGCCCCCGGGCTCCTCGGCGGTGGCCGCGGCGGGGGCCAGCCCGCCGGTCACCCAGAGCACGGCCGTGACCGCGCCGGCCACGGTGACGGCGACGACCGCGGTGACGGCACGCCACAGGGGGCTCTGGGGGAGGAACCCTCCCGAGCCCTCGCCGGGATCGGCCGCATGATGAGCCACAAGGGAGCAGTGTAGATGCTATGACCGGGTTCCGTGGGTTTGCGGCCTGATCAGGCCACTGATCGGCGGGGGTGGAACCGGCCGGGGCCGGCGGCCGTCGTAGCGTGAAAGGCGGTTCCGGCGCCACTTCCAGGGGCGGCGGACCCGCCGGGAGCGGCGGCTTGCGGGAGGCTTTCACTACTCACGGGTAGTTGGGCAAAACAGCCGTAAGGCGGATGAAAGCCACTCGCAAGACGGCGTTCCTAGTGTCAGTCGCGTTCAGGCGAGATCGGGACCCGCAGGAGGACGGCCTGCGGGCACCGGTCCGGCGATCCCACCCGGGCCCTGCCCCTTCCGGGACGGTCCCTGGCGGGCGCCTACGCACGGTCATCTGTGTGGATAGGACGTAGGAGACATGCTGCTTCTCACCGAGTCGAGCCGGATCGACACCGAGTTCCTGGAGATCGTCGCCCGACTGGGGGCGCAGATGCCCGTGACCGCGAAGACGACACCGTTCAGTGACGGGGACGACGCGCCCCGGCGCTATGAGGACATCGAGCCCCTGGAAGAGGAGGACGGTGTCGAGATCGGCGACGCGGAGTGGCCGTAGCCACGATGATGTGAAACATCCGTATCGAGGAGAATCCATATGGGGCAGCAGTTGACCTCGGCGTCGCTCGACCTGGACGCTGAGTTTGCGGAGATCGTCGCCGGGCTTGGGGAGCCCATCACCGGGAAGGCGACTCCCTTCACGGATCCGCTCATCGACGAGGAGTGGACCGATCAGGAGGACGGGCCGAAGGAGTCCACCCCGGAACTCGAGGCTCCCGCGGAGGAGCCCGAGCCGGTTCGGGAGCCCGAGCCCGCGCGACGGTAGTGACGATTCCGTATCCCGCACACGACGCCGTATCGCAGTGCTTTGATGGACGGGCACTGCGATGCGGCGGCGTTACATCCTTCTCTTCCCGCATGTTCCGCAAATGGCCTTGCTACAGTGCCATTTGTGGAATTTGGTGTGCTCGGCCCGATTTCGGCTTGGTCCGACGGTGAAACCATCCCCGTCGGCGGGCCGAGGCAGCGCTGTGTCCTCGGCGTCCTCCTCGTTGACCTCGGCAAAGAGGTGACCGTCGATCGCCTGATCGAATACCTCTGGGACGACAATCCGCCGCGCACCGCACGCTCGGTGATCCAGGTGCAGATTTCCCACTTGCGCCGTGCGTTTCCCGACGTCATCCAGACGACGGCCGGCGGCTACATGGCCCAGGTGCAGGCGGATCGCGTTGACCTGCACCGCTTCCGCCGGCTCGTCGCCGAGGCGCAGCGGGCCCAACGCCCCGCCGACGCCCTGCTCCTCTGGGATCGCGCGCTGTCCTGCTGGCGGGGACAGCCCTTTTCCGGGACCGGGTCCGACCAGCTCTGGTACGCCGTGAGCCAACCGCTGCTGGAGGAGCGGTGGGCGGCGATTGCGGCCTGGGCCGAATGTGCGTTCTCCCTGCTCCGATACTCGGACATCGTGACGCGGCTCACCCCGCTCGTGCGCGAGGATCCTCTGCGGGAGCGCTTGCAGTACCTGCTCATCGCCGCCCTCCACAGGAGCGGACAGCGCGCCGCCGCGCTGAACGTCTTCCACGAGACCCGGGGCTACCTCGCAAAAGAGTTGGGCGTCGACCCCAGCCCCGAGGTAATGGAGCTGTACCAGCGCATCCTGCAAGACTCGGATGTGGTTTCAGGAGAGCCACAATCGCATTTCAATGATGATTCGGTGTATTCCGATACCGAGCCCGGCGGTCCATTTTCCGAAGGATCGGCGGCGCCGGATTTCCAATCCCGGAATGACCTTCCCCGGGATATTCCGGACTTCACGGGGCGCGAGTACGATCTCCGCGAGCTGCTCCGCATCGGCGGCCAAGCAGCCGAACGGGCCGAGGTGGCCGTGATCACCGGCCCGGGGGGAGCCGGCAAGACCACGCTGGCCATCCACGCGGCGCACAAGCTCGCCGCCAACTACCCCGACGGCCAGCTCTTCATCGACCTCTACGGCTATACGGTGGACCGTGAGCCGCTGGCTGCGCTCGGCGCGCTCGGTGCCCTGCTCCGGGCGGTCGGTGCCGAGGCCGAGACCCTGCCGGAATCTTTAGAGGAGCGCTCGGCTCTGTGGCGGTCCATGATCGTCGGCAAGCGACTCCTGGTGGTGCTCGACAACGCCGTCAACTTCGCGCAGGTCAGCCCGCTTCTTCCCGCATCGCCCGGCTCCATGACACTGGTGACGACCCGCAACGACCTTCCCGGGGTGAGCGGGGCGCGCTACTTCTCCCTGGACATGCTCAGCGCCGAGACGTCTCTCCAGCTCTTCTCCACGGTGCTCGGCCCGGAGCGCGTGGAGCGCGAGCAAGAGCAGGCTCAGCAGGTCGCGCAGCTGTGTGGCGGACTGCCCCTTGCCCTGCGCATCGTCGTCGGACGGATGCTCAGCCGACCGCGCTGGACCTTCGCCCATGTCGCGCAGCGGCTCGGCGAGCAGCAGCGGCGCTTCCGGGAGCTGCGCATCGACGGGCAGAGCGTCGAAGCCGTCTTCGAGCTGTCGTATCAGAGCCTGAACACCGTGCAGCGCACCACGTTCATGCTGCTCGGCATGATGATCGGCAGCAGCATCGACCTGCATGGAGCCGCGGCGCTCCTCGGCGAGGACCCGCCCACCGCCGACGACCTCCTCCAAGAGCTCGTCAGCGTCCGCCTCCTCGACGAGTCAGGGGTCGATCTCTACCGCTTCCACGACCTGATCGGCGCATACGCGCGACAGAAGGCGCTCGCCGACATCAACTCGGCCGAGACCGAAGCCGCACGCCTTCGCCTCGCCGACCACTACCTCGACATGGCCGACCGAGCCGCCGACCTCATAGGGCCGCGGGGGCACGAATACGAGGTCTCCGCGAACGGCGCGTCCCGATACCGGAGGGAGCTGACGAGCAACAAGGAGGCGGTCTCGTGGTTCCGTCGGCATCAGGCGAACCTGGCGCCCGCCGTCGACTTCTACGCGGCGCTCGGCGACGGCGAGAAGGCATGGCAGCTCGCCGATTCCCTGTGGGGCTTCTACGCCTTGCACGGCCAGACCGAGCTGCTCGTCGCCATCCAGGAACGGGCGTTGAGCATCAGCCGCGCTCAGAAGAACGACAGGGGCAGTGCGGTCACCCTGATCGGGCTCGGCATCACACATTGCCTGGCGGGGCGGTTCGAGCTTTCACTGAAGCTACTCAACGAGGCACGCGACATCCTCAAAGTCGTCACCGACCCCCGCGGTGAAGCACGAGTCGCCGGCAATCTGGGCGTCGTATACGAGCGGATGGGTCGCTTCCACGACGCGCTGGCCTGCTTCCACCAGGTCCTCGACTACGCGTTGTCCGTCGGGGACGTCCGGCTCAGCGCCGTTCAGCGCAACAACATCGGCATGCTCTATTTGACGCTCGGAGACATTCCGAAGGTCGTCGAATACTCTGAGGCCGCGCTACAGACCGACCTTGGCGATGGGCTGCCTCGCATCGCCGCCATCTCTTTGCGGCAACTGGGCGAGGCCAGCGCACAGCAAGGGGACTTCGCGGGAGCCTTCAAGAAACTCGGGGAGGCTCTGCACTACGCGCAGATCACCGAAACTCCGCAGCAACAGATCTTCATCCACAACGCCCTGGGGGTCGCTCAGCGGGGGGCCGGTGACACGGAGGCCGCCGTCGCATCGCACACGCGTGCCCTCGAACTCAGCGAGGAGACCGCCCAGTACAGCGGCGCCGCCGAGATCCTGGTGGAGCTGGGCGTCACCCATGCACGAGCGAGAGAGCCGGGGCAGGCTCTCTTAGCACTCGAACGCGCCCGGACGCTGGCGGTGGAACGCAGCGAACGCTACATGGAGGGGCGGGCGCTGCTGGCGATCGGACAGCTGCCGCGCGGCACCGTCGACCGCGCGACGGCGATGGCCGGCCTCTCCACGGCCCTGACCATTTTCAGAGATCTGCGGGTCCCATTGACCGAAGAGGCGCAGACCGCGCTCGATCGCATCCGCGACAGCGTCTGACCGTCCCCGTCCCCGCCCCCGTTCCGCCGTCCGGGCACTCGTTGACGGTGCCGCCGGTCAGGGGGCGGGCGGCCTCATGCGGGCTCTTGGAAGCGCTTGCGTTTCCGGGGGGCGTTCCACTGCCCGGGGGCGGAGGCGACCGCGTCGATGACGGCGGCCTCGCGGTGGAGGAAGCAGAGGGAGTCGCCGTCGCCGTGCGGATCGACGCAACGGGCGACGGCGCACCGGCGCTCACCCAGCTCCGCGCGGAAGGCGCGGATGTGGGTCGTGCAGTGGACTTCGTCGGGTTCGGTGAGCTGGATGCAGTCGTATACGGAACACACACGCGTCCCGTTCAGCCAGCGGGACAGGCGGACCCACCAGGGTGCGGGCCGCGGGTCGAGGTCAGGGACGTTGTTCGCGGCGCCCATGCCCCCAACCTGCGACCCGCGCCCCGCTCAGGCAAGGGAGGCGGCCGACTCCGGCCGATCCTCTCTAGAGACGTTTCCCGCCGAGCGGATCGCGGAAGAAACCCGGCACCCCGCGAACCTCCACGCGACGCCACCGGGCCTCCCCGGTCCTCCGTTCCGGTCGCGCCACATCAAGGGTTGCGCGACACCCTTTATCAGCCGTCCCGCCTTCCCCGCACCCCCTGCCGAGCACCGCCGCACCCACTGGCACCAGGCGCCTGCACCCCGCCCCAATCCGGGTGCGACCACCTCTCCCCGTCCGCTAGACTGATGCACGTTGCTTCGGGGTGTAGCGCAGCTTGGCAGCGCGCTTCGTTCGGGACGAAGAGGCCGTGGGTTCAAATCCCGCCACCCCGACCAGGTCAGAGGCCCTTCTCTCCTTCTGGGAGAGGAGGGCCTTCGGCGTATCGGGAGATTTTCGGGAGATGATCTTTGAAATCTCCCTCCGATCCCGCTCGGAGCCGTCGCCCCGGAGAGGGGCGAACTAGGCGGTCCGATACCGCCACGGCCGAGTGAGGGCGAGCGCGGGCCCGCCGGCGCAGCGATCCTCCCAGCGCCGGGTCGGTGCCTCCAGGAGCTTGTCGTGGCTGTCGGGTGCCGGATGGGCGTACCGGAGCGTCGTGTTGTCATCCTCGTTCCCCAGCGACCGCTGGATCTCTGTGGCCTCGACGCCGTTCTGCACGAGCCACGAAGCCGCGGTGTGACGTGTGATCGACGGCGGCGGTCGGCGCACCTTGTGGTCTTCGCCGTCGCGGATTTCGCGACCGTACGCACCGGCGACGACCGGGGTCCTTCGTGATCCGTGCCCGTGGCGGAGTGTCCGCCGCTCCGTGCGATCCCGCGCCCCCGGCCGGGATGTGGCCGACCTATGGAGATCACGAGGCGTTGGCGATAACCGCGGTCTAACCGCGGGTCTGGCTGTATTGGTCCCGCCGCAGCCACTCGCTGTGGCCGCCCCGGCGGAGCGACCGCCGGGCGAGCTACTCCAGAGAAGGGGACCCCCATGTCACGGATTCTGCGCAGGGTCGCCACGGTCGTTCTCGGCCTGGGCATCACGTTCGGTGCGGGCACCGCCGCCGCGTTCGCCGACACCGCGGATGTGCCGGAGCACCCGCCGGGCGTGCCGAGCGGCGAGCCCGGCGTTCCGGCGCTCCCGGGCGAAGGGCCCACCGAGCCGGTCGAGCCGGTCGAGCCTGGGCAGCCCGCGGAGCCGGTCGAGCCCGGTCAGCCTTGGGAGCCCGTGGAGCCCGTGGAGCCCGTGGAGCCCGTGGAGCCCGTGGAGCCCGTGGAGCCCGGGCAGCCGGTCGAGCCGGTCGAGCCTGTGGAGCCCGGTCAGCCTTGGGAGCCGGTGGAGCCGGTCGAGCCGGGCCAGGCCGCCGAGTAGCGCGGGGCGGCAGCCGCCGCGGTGACGCAGGAAACAGGGGTCTCGCGTGATGCGCGAGACCCCTTCTGGCCTGCGGAGGATCGGGGATGTTAACCCCGGCGACGCGGTCGCCGCTGTCGCGTCAGCGCAGGCGTTCGGCCATCTGTTCCAGGCCCTCCCTGATCATCTGTCCGTAGGCGTCGTCGCCGAGTGCGCCGATCGTGGCGCGTGCGTGCTGGAGGTGCTCACGGGCACGGGCGCGATCGCCCGGGTTGCGGTAGCACTCGCTCAAGTTCAGGTGCAGCGAGGGGTACAGTCCGGCGGGCGAAGGCGACACCCCGGCCTGCTCGGCGCGCGCGTCGGTGATCAGGCCGGCGGCCGCCATTGCTCGCTGGTCCCAGAGCAGTTCCTGGTGTACGTCGTCTTGCACATCGGCCATCGCGTGCGCGAGCGTGCAACGCTGTAGGGGGTCGCCGTGCTCGCCGCCGATCTCCTCCCAGATCTCCGCGAACCGGAGGCGGGCGGCCTCCCGCTCGCCCTGGTGGCCGAGCTGCACGACCTGGCCGATCCGGATGATCGTCGGATCCGTGACCATCTGTGGTTCCCTTCCCGCGCCGTCGCGCGACAGCGGCCGTATGGCCGCGCCTGCGACCGGACCACGGCGGCGCTCGCGTGCATACCGTCGTCCGCCCGGCTGCGGAAAGCCACTGCGCCACCCGAGAGTTCCCCGTCAACGTCGGCTCAGGGCGCGTGTGCACGAGGAGATCGGGTGAGGTCCGATCGTGACGTGCGGACCCTATGAGCCGATCGGTGCCCGAGCCTACAGCTCGCCGGCGGAAGGCTCGCGGCCGCAGACGCCGACTGGACCGGGACGCGATGTCGTCCCTCCGGACGTGTCCGGAGGGACGTGCAACGGGTTCCTTACGGCGTGTCCCGGACCTCCGGCACCCATGCCGACGTCTGGAACATCGTGTAGTCGCCCACCGCCGGGAGATCGTAGTCAAGGGGTTCGGGGTTCTCCGTCTGCACGGTCTCGGTGTAGAGCGGCATCCCGGTATCGGCGTCGAACATGATGCGGCGCTCCAGCTCCGTCCCGGGGCCCAGTTCGTCGGACTGCACGAGGAAGAGCAGCCCGGTCCGGCCGGACCGGTCCTCCGCCTCGCCGGCGAACCGGACGTCGTCCTGCTCGGCCAGCAGGCGCAGCACCGCGCCCTGGACGTCCGGGTCGACCGGCTGCTCGTTGTACAGCTCGTTGATCGCGTAGAACAGGCCGGCGGTGTTCTCCCCGTCGGACCAGCCCGAGCCCGCGATCAGCTGCTCGGCCAGCGTGTCGGGGCTGGTGGACAGGGTTCCGGGCTGCCAGAGGAAGCGGAGGCCGTCGGACCCTTCGGTGTCCCACTCGTACTCCTCCTCGCCGTCGTCGAACAGGTCGAGCACCGGCTGCTCGTCGCCGGCGAGGTGGTCGGGCACGTCGGTCCGGGTGATCTCCAGGCCGGAGCCGTCCGGGTCGCGCCACACCTGCTGCTCCTCGGGGAGGACGCCCCAGCCGGCCTGGTCGGTGTCCAGGTCGTGTGACAGCACGAGCGACCACGTGGACGTGCGCAGGTAGGAGATGTCGCCCGCCGGCGTGCGGGCGTCCTGCTCCTCCGCCCGCTCCGCGAGGCCGAGCAGGTCCGCGCGGGCGTCCTGAAGGTCGTTCACCTCAACGGCCAGGGGGGCCGGCGGCGGTCCGGCGTACGCGGTCTCCGTCGGCCGGCCCACGAGTCCGCCGACGGCCACCACCGCCGCCGCCACCGTGCAGGCGGCGGCGCCGAGCGCGACCTTCCGCCAGACCGTCCGGCGGACCGTGCGCGGCTCACGGATGTCCTGCGCCCGGGCGAGTGCGTCGACCCGCGCCGTGTTCCGCTGCTCGGCGCCGGCCCGTACCCCGGCCGCCGGGTCGTGGGCGGCCAGCAGGTCCCGCACCGTTCGCTCGTCCGTGTTCATCGCAGTCCCCCCGCTGGAATCATGTCTCCCCTGCCGGAAACGGCGGTCGCCGATTCCCGTTCCATCAGCCGTGTGATGCGCTTGCGGGCACGGTGCAGCCGGACCCGGGCGGTGGCCGCCGTGCAGCCGAGTACCCGCGCTGCCGCGCGGACGTCGAGCCCCTCCCACGCGACGAGCATCACGAGCTCGCGTTCGCCCGGTTTGAGCCGGCTCAGCACCGACAGTGCGGCCTCCCGCTCGGTGACCTGCTGCGACGCGTCTCCCGCGGGCGACGCGCCCTCCCATGCGCCGCCGAACGTGCTCAGCACCTCGCCGCGCCGTCGCTCCTCGCGTCCGCGTGCGAGGACGGTGTTGCGCGCGACGGCGTACAGCCAGGGCAGCGGATCATCCACGGGAACCTTCGCGCGGCGTCGCCACGCGACCGCGAAGGTGTCCGCCGCGACGTCGTCGGCCCGGTCCGGGCCCACGCGCCGCCACGCGTAGCGGCGGACGTCGTCGTAGTGTCGTTCGAAGAACCGGGTGAACTCGCCTCGTGCGTCCGCATCGGGGTCCTCGTCCTTCGTCATCGGGTCCCTTCCGTTCGACTCACCCCCTTATGTCGCGGGGACCGCGATTGTTACCGGCGGGATCGGACGGACTTCCGGGACGGGAGGGGGACCCCCGCCGGCGGGCGTCCGGCCGCCGTTCCGACGCCGAGCCTCGCAGTGGCACGCGAGTGCCGTTCGGACGAAGGGGAACGGGTTCGAACCCCGCCGTCCCGGCCGGGTCAGCGGCCCGGTTCCGGGCGTGCGGGTGCCGATGCCGCCAGCTCCCGCACCTCGCGGGCGATGGTGGGCCAGAGGGCGGCGGGCAGGTCGTGGCCGACGCCGGGGAAGGTCCTCAGCCGGGCCCCGCGGACGGCGCGGGCGGTGGCGCGGGCGGCGCCGACGCGCAGCAGCGGGTCCTGCTCACCGTGCAGGACCAGTGTCGGCCGACGCAGCGCGCTCAGCCGGGGGCCGTGCCACTGGGCGCCGATCTGGCGGCTCTGGGCCCGGGTGTCACGGGGGCCGCTGTCCGCCTCGGCCTCGGCCCAGGCGCGGGCGGCCTCCTCGTCGAAGGGGTAGCGGGGGGAGGCGATACCGCGCCGGACGGCGAGCGATGCCTCGATATCGCCGTCGCGCCCCTCGGGGAACCTGGCGCGGGCGAGTTCGACCGGCAGGCGGAACCGCAGGTACCGGAGCACGCCGAGCCCCGAGGCGTCACTGGGCAGTGCCGCCGAGGACGTCACGCTGAGCACGCGATCGGGGTGCCTCAGGGCGAGCCGCTGGGCGATCACCCCGCCCAGGGAGTGGCCGAAGACGTGTGCCCGCTTCCAGCCGAGCGCGTCCAGCACCGCGATGGCGTCGTCGGCCATGTCCTCGGAGGTGTAGGCGTCGCCGCGCCTGCCGAACAGCGCCCGGAACGGGCCGGCCTCGGCGGTGTCGGGCATGCGGGTCGACTCGCCGGCGTCTCGCTGGTCGTAGCGGGCGACGGCGAATCCGGCGTCGGCGAACGCCTCGCACAGTCCGGCCGGCCACCAGAACCGGGCGGTGGCCAGGCCCATGACCAGCAGCAAAGGTTCTCCCCGCGTGCCCGCCAACCGGTCGAAGGCCACGTCGACGCCGCCGTTGCGCGCATACCGGGTGGCCGTCCACCTCCGCGGTGGCCGCGTCTCGGTCATGGAGATGCCCCTTTACTGCGATCGGTGTTCCCAGTATGTGTACGTCGATAAGGTACTGCATACGTCGTTCGCAGAAAGGGAGAGGTGTGGACACGCAGCCCACCCACAGCATCTGGCTCCGCCCCGAGCGCTCAGGACGGGGGCCCGTTCCGGCCTTCGACCGCGAGAGCCTCGCCGCGGCCGGTATCGCCCTGGCCGACACGCACGGTCTCGCCGCTGTGACCATGCGGGCGGTGGCAGGGTCGCTCGGATCGGGTTCCGCGTCCCTCTACCGCTACGTGACCACCCGTGAGGAACTGCTGGAACTGATGATCGATCAGGTCAGCGGCGAGATCTCCTACGCCGGGATCGGATCCGGGCGGTGGCTCGACGACATGCTGACCCTGGCCCGCCGGAGCAGGCGCCTCCACCTCGCTCACCCGTGGCTCCTCGACGCGCTGGCGTCGAGGAGCCCGCTGGGGCCGCACACGGCCGCGTACCTGGAGCACGCACTGGCCGCGCTCGCCGACGTGCCGGTCACTCCACGCGCCAAGGTCGAGGCCATCGGCGTACTCAACGCCGTGGTGGCCGCCCTGGTCCGCTCCGAGATCGCCGAGCGCCGCGCCGGGCGGACGGTGCCCCAGTGGCAGCAGGCGCGGGCGGAGTACCTCGTTCACGCCGCCGGCTCGGGGCGCCACCCCCACCTCGCCGCCGCGTTGGCCGGAGCGGTCCCCGGCTCCGGCGACGAACCGGCGGACGAGCTCTTCGACCGCGTTGTGGCCCGCGTGCTGACGGGGCTCCTCCGCCCCGACGCCGTCGCGGAGGGGTGACCGCACGGTCCCGCGGGGTGCCCGGTCAGGCCGTGCGACGCCCCGGACCCCGTTACGCCGCCCGGCCGGCCTTGGGCGGGGGTGCTTGCGGATGCCCTAGAGCGGGGAGCCGGACGATACGCCCAGGCCGCGGCGGGCGGCGGCGTGGAAGGTGTTGAGCGCGGCGACGACGTCGTCGCCGAGGGAGGGGCCCCCGGCGGCGGGCGGCTCGGTGCGGTCCGGCTCGCGTGTGGCGCGCAGGAGGCGGGCGACCTGGCGGTTGACGGTGTGCGCGGCGTCGGTGGTGGCGGGGTCGGCGAGCAGGGCGAGCGCTTCGAACCGGGCGGAGCGCTCCTCCTCGAGCGCCTCCAGGTCGGCCTGCCGCCCGGCGGGGTCGGCGGGGTCGCGGAGGATCTTCTCGCCGAGTTTGAGCATCTTCTTCACGTGCGAGGTGTATTCGACGTAGACGTCCATCCGCCGTTCGTCCCAGCGGATGGCCATGGAACGGCGGAAGCGCGCCCGCTCGGCCATGGCGGTCGCCAGATACGAGGCGAGCGCGCCGATCACGACGCCGGCCAGGGGGAGGATCTGCGCGAGCATCCGGCCAATGTACTCCGGGCACGCGCCGGGTGGAGGAGGGTGTTCCGCCGGGAGCAGCGGACCGTGGAGGGGGAAGGACACCGCCTTCCACTCCCAACGTATAGCGCACCCGGGGGCTTGCGGCAAGACCCCGGGCGTGCCGCACAATGAGGCGGCCAAGGCCGGAACCTGCGGAAACGACGGATTCGCGACGGGTGTCCGCCGTTGTCGGCGCAGAGGGGCATAGGCGCGGGGGACGGGGAACATCGCGGCACTGGCGGCGCGGCCGCGGGTGAGCGATGCCGATGTCCGGGGATGCGTGCCGCCGGGTCCTGCGGGGCGGCCGGCTGAAATCCGACTCGTTGAATGGGCGTTCGATGATTGATGTGATCGTGGTCGGCGGCGGACCGACCGGCTTGATGCTGGCCGGCGAGTTGCGGCTGGCCGGAGTGCGGGCGGTCGTGCTGGAGAGGCTGACCGAGCCGACCCGGCAGTCCCGGGGGCAGGGCCTGCACGCGCGCAGTGTCGAGATCATGGACCAGCGCGGCCTGCTGGACCGGTTCCTCGCGGTCAGTGAGAAGTTCCAGGTCGGTGGTCTCTTCGGCGGCATCGTCAAGCCGTGGCCGGACCGGCTGGACACCGCCCACCCGTACGGCCTCGCCACGCCGCAGCCGGTCACCGAGCGGCTGCTCGAAGAGCGGGCCCTCGAACTCGGGGCCGAGATCCGCCGGGGCTGCGAAGTGGCCGGGCTGAGCCAGGACGACGACGGTGTACGGGTCGAGCTGGCGGACGGCACGCATCTGCGCTCGCGCTACCTCGTCGGCTGCGACGGCGGCCGCAGCACGGTGCGCAAGCTGCTCGGTGTCGGGTTCCCCGGCGAGCCCGCCAAGGTCGAGACGCTGCTGGGCGAAATGGAGGTGACCGAGGATCCGGCGACGATCGCCGCCACCGTCGCGGAGGTCCGCAAGACCCAGCTGCGGTTCGGCGTCGGCCCCGCGCAGGACGGCGACGGCGTGGTGTACCGCGTCGTCGTGCCCGCCGACGGCGTGGCCGAGGACCGCACGGCCGCGCCGACCCTCGACGAGGTCAAGCAGCGGCTGCGGGCCACCGCGGGCACCGACTTCGGCGTGCACTCGCCGCGCTGGCTGTCCCGGTTCGGCGACGCCACCCGGCAGGCCGAGCGCTACCGGGTCGGCCGGGTGCTGCTGGCCGGCGACGCGGCGCACATCCACCCGCCGACCGGCGGGCAGGGGCTCAACCTCGGCGTGCAGGACGCGTTCAACCTCGGCTGGAAGCTGGCCGCCGCGGTCAACGGCTGGGCGCCGGACGGGCTGCTGGACGGCTACCACGCCGAACGGCACCCGGTGGGCGCCCGGGTCCTGGCCAACACCCAGGCGCAGATCGCGCTGCTGGGGACCGATCCGGGTGCGGCCGCGCTGCGGGAGCTGTTCTCGGAGCTCATGGACTTCGAGGACGTGAACCGGTACGTGACCGGGATGATCACCGCGGTCGAGGTCCGCTACGACCTCGGAGCGGGCCACGAACTCCTCGGCCGGCGGATGCGGGACGTGCGGCTGAAGGAGGGCCGCCTCTATGAGCTGATGCACGGCGGCCGCGGACTCCTGCTCGACCGGACCGGCCGCCTCACGGTGGCGGGCTGGGCGGATCGGGTCGACCACGTCGTCGACGTCACCGGGGAGCCGGACGCGCCCTCGGTGCTGCTGCGGCCGGACGGCCATGTGGCATGGGCCGGCGACGACCGGCAGGACCTGCTCGGCCGGCTGCCGGAGTGGTTCGGCGCCGCAGCCGGCTGAGCATGCGGTCCAGGGGCCCGGAGGGGCCCGGAACGGACGCCGGAGCGGCGGACCGGGGAGCCGCGAGCACGGTCGAGATCCGGTCCCGCCGCCGGATGGCGGCCTCGCCGAACCGGAGCCGGCGGCGGCCGCGCCGCGGCGCCGGCCCGATTCGCACCGGGGGCGTGCCGAGCGGCCGGCCCCCTGGGGTGACCTTGGAACCACCTTGGGGACCGCGTGGGCTTCGCATGACGCGTCTGCGGTCATGCATCTGGTGGCGGTCGTTACTCACCTTGCGAACGCCGACGTCCCGGCCCAGCTCCGCGTGTCTTTGGGGGGAGCGCGCGTCGAGCGGGCCGGGGCCCTCAGCACCGCGGGTGGCGTCCGCCCCGCGTACCAGCCCGGCGCAGCCCCTGCGCCGAGCGGTGGATCCGGCCGCAACGGGACTACCGCCGCGAGCGGGCGCGGGCAGGAGAGAGCGACGACGACGGAGGTCTCGGCCCCAAAGTGTCGTGCACCCGCCCGGCGCTCCTTCGGGAAGCGCCCGCCACGACGCCGGCCCCGGAGGCACCGGCATCGTGGCGGCCGGTGGCGGGCAGCGGCGGGCGCCGGAAGCGGCCGGACGCCGCCGCGGGGTTCAGGCGGGGCTCTGGGGCCGGAGGCGGCCGGATCGGGCGGCGATAGCGGGGGAGACCGCGCCGTTGCGGCGGAGGAGGGTGAGGGCCTCGCGCAGGGTCAGCGATGAGACGTCGCGCCACTGGTCCTTGAGAATGGAGAAGAAGTGGAACCCCCTGGCGTGCTCGGCTTGGAGCACGCCGCCCGTGGCCAGGAAGAGGCGCGTGGCGACGGTGTTGTCCGCGTAGCACGTACACCAGACGTGGCTCAGTTCGAGCTGCTCGAAGGCCACCCCCAGGATGAGGTGGACGGCCTCGAAGCCCGCTGTCATGTTCGCCATGCCGGGCCGCAGGATGATCGAGTGGCTGTGCGCGTTGGACAGCCCTTGGACGTCCAGGGCGATGGTCCCGACCAGGGTGCCGTCGCCGCGCTGGACGATTCCGAGGCGGTACCCGCGCCGCGCCGGATCGGCCTGGTCGGCCCGGGCCCGGGCGAGCAGGGCCGCCACGCCCGCGGAGTCCAGGGTTCCGAGGTCGATATGGCGCATGACGTCGGGGTCGCCGAGTATCGGTTCGAGTGCGCCGGCGTCGGAGGGCGCGAGTTCGCGCAGGGCCAGGGTGGAGCCTTCGCGCCACACCTGAGGTTCGATGAGCGGGGTTATTGCCATGACGACAATCATAGCTAAACGTAAGAATACGACTACTGATTGCAATGATTTCCCGTTGATCTTCCCTGAAGGTGGTGCTGAAAACTTCCTTATCAATCCCTTTATGCTCTATATTCGGGTGTGATGAGGGAAGAAATGTACTCCGTCGAACAAGTGGCGGATCGACTCGGCCTGCACGTGCGCACGGTGCGCGGTTACATCCGCTCCGGCCGGCTCAAGGCGGTGCGGATCGGCAAGCAGTACCGGATCGCCCGCAGCGACCTGGAGGCGCTGGTCGGACGGCCGCCGTCGGAGCCCGCCGGGGCCTCCGGTGCCGCTCCGGCCGAGGTGTCGAGCATCGTGCAGATCGACGGCATCGACCGCGTCGCCGCCGACCGCCTGGGCACGCTCGTCCTGGCCGGGGTGAACTCCGCGCACGACCCCGACCACCCGGTGCGCGTCCAGACCGTCCACGACGAGGAACGGAACCGCATGAAGATCGTGATCCTGGGCGGCCCCGCTGTTACGGCCGACCTGCTGCGCCTGCTCGACGACGTGCTCGACGGCGACAGCGGACTGATCGACCGGGAGGCCGGCGGTGCCTGACGTCATCGAGCAGCGGGCGGGGGTCCCGGTGCTGATGTGCGACCCCGACGGGCCGCGGGTGGCCACCGAGCAGGACGCCCTGGACCTGATCGGCGCCTCGTTCCTCGGGGCCGAGGTGGTGGCCGTGCCGGCGGGCCGGTTCGACGATGACTTCTTCGCTCTGGGCACCCGGTTCGCGGGCGAGGTCATGCAGAAATTCGTCAACTACCGGATCCGCCTGGCCGTCGTCGGCGATATCTCCCGGCACACCGCCGCCAGCGGGGCCCTGCGCGCCCTCGTCCACGAGTCGGACCGGTCGCCGGCCGGCCATGTGTGGTTCGTCGCCGACCTTGCCGCGCTCGACGACCGGTTGCGCGCCCTCACCTGAGCGAACCTCGGCGGGCGGTGATGTCGCCGGCGGGCCCTACAGTGCTCCGCATGAGTTACGGACTGAGCGTGTACGTGATCGACCTCGGACTCGCGCGGGGCGCGATCGGGTCGCGTGACGAGAAGCTGCGCCGCATGATCGGCGGCCGGTTCAAACGGTGGATGGCCTCCGACGACCAGCAGTTCTCCTTCGAGATCGAGCGGGGCGCGCCCACCCGGTACGACGCGCTGCGGGCGGTCATCGACGGCGGGCCGTTCGACGAGGAGTACGCCTTCCAGTACGGCTACTCCTACAAGCTGGTGTGCGAGTTCCACGGGCGGCCGTGCTTCAACAACCACTTCTCCCCGTTCCGCGGCGACTGGCTGGAGACGGTCGACAAGGGGCTGAGCGCCCTCGGGATCGACGCGGTGGAGGTCGCCGAGTTCTCCTACGGGAGCCTGCCCGCGGAGCTGCCGCGCCCCGAGCACCTGCCCTCCTACGGTGAATGGACCGTCGACCAGTGCCGGCGCGCGCTGGCCCAGTGGGAGGCGGGCACCGCCGAGCAGCGGCAGGCCCTGGACGGCGAGGTGCTGGCGGCGATCGAGTCGTGCGCGAAGTGGTGGCGCGACGCCGTCGCGGCCGACCGCGGTATTGCCGGATTCATGCACTGACCGCGCCCGCCGACCGCCTGAGGGGCGCGACCGCGTCGGCCGCGCCCCCGCGCGCCTCCCCCGGCACCCTCGCCCGGCACCCGCTGTCCGTCACGCGCCGCCGCCCGCCGGACCGGGAGGCTCGGCGAGGGCGTCGAGCTCCGGCTCGGTGAGCAGGCGGGACCGGATGAGGAAGCGGACCCCCTCGGGGGCCTCCACCGAGAAACCGCTCCCGCGGCCGGGCACGACGTCGATGGTGAGATGGGTGTGCCGCCAGTACGCGAACTGGGATCGCGACATCCACATCTCCACGGGCTCGGCCAGGCCGTCGATCCACAGGGCGCCGAGCCGGACGTCCGCGGCGCCCGTCCGGAACTCGCCCGCCGGGTAGCACATGGGGGAGCTGCCGTCGCAGCATCCGCCCGACTGGTGGAACATCAGGGGGCCGTGCCGGCCGGTGAGCCGGCGCAGCAGGTCATCGGCGGCGGGGGTCGTCGAGACCCGCCCGGCCCCCGGTCGCGGATCCGCCATGGCTAGAACAGCCCCGCGGCGCTGTCGGAGTAGCTGACCAGCAGGTTCTTGGTCTGCTGGTAGTGGTCGAGCATCATCTTGTGGTTCTCGCGCCCGATACCCGACTGCTTGTACCCGCCGAACGCCGCGTGGGCGGGGTAGGCGTGGTAGTTGTTCACCCACACCCGGCCCGCCTGGATGTCGCGGCCGGCCCGGTAGGCGGTGCGGCCGTCGCGCGACCACACGCCCGCGCCCAGCCCGTAGAGGGTGTCATTGGCGATCTTGATCGCGTCGGCGTAGTCGTCGAAGCGCGTCACCGACACCACCGGGCCGAAGATCTCCTCCTGGAAGATCCGCAGCTTGTTGTGCCCCTCGAAGACGGTGGGCTGCACGTAGTAGCCGCCGGCCAGGTCGCCGCCGAGGTCGAGCCGCTCCCCGCCCAGCGCCACCTTGGCGCCCTCCTGCCTGCCGATGTCGATGTAGGCGAGGATCTTCTCCAGCTGGTCGTTGCTGGCCTGCGCGCCGAGCATGGTGGCGGTGTCCAGCGGGTTGCCGGCCCTGATCTTTCGCGTCCGCTCGATGGCGGCGCCGAGGAAGTCGTCGTAGATCGACGACTGGATGAGCGCGCGCGACGGGCAGGTGCACACCTCCCCCGAGTTGAGCGCGAACATCGTGAACCCTTCCAGCGCCTTGTCGTAGAAGGCGTCGTCGGCCGCCGCGACGTCGGCGAAGAAGAGGTTCGGGCTCTTCCCGCCGAGCTCCAGCGTGACGGGGATGAGGTTCTCGCTGGCGTACTGCATGATCAGCCGGCCCGTGGTGGTCTCGCCGGTGAAGGCGACCTTGCGGACGCCGCCGTGCTGGGCGAGGGGCCGGCCGGCCTCGGCGCCGAACCCGTTGACGACGTTGAGCACGCCGGCGGGCAGCAGGTCCGCGATGAGCCCGATGAGCAGGTGGATGGAGGCGGGCGTCTGCTCCGCCGGCTTGAGGACCACCGCATTGCCCGCGGCGAGCGCCGGCGCCAGTTTCCACACGGCCATGAGCAGCGGGAAGTTCCACGGGATGATCTGCGCGACCACCCCCAGCGGCTCGCGGAAGTGGTAGGCGACGGTGTCCTCGTCGAGCTGCGAGGTGTGGCCCTCCTGGGTGCGCAGCGCGCCCGCGAAGTAGCGGAAGTGGTCGGCGGCCAGCGGGAGGTCGGCGGCCAGCGTCTCCCGCACCGGCTTGCCGTTCTCCCAGCTCTCCGCGACGGCGAGGCGTTCGGTGTTCTCCTCGATCCGGTCGGCGATGCGGGTGAGGACGAGGGCCCGGTCCGCCGGGGAGGTCGCCCCCCAGGCGGGGGCGGCGCCTTGGGCCGCCCGTACGGCGTGGTCGACGTCCGCCGCCGTTCCTCGTGCGACCTCGGTGAACACGTTCCCGGTGATCGGGGTGGGGTTCTCGAAGTAGCCGCCTTCGGCGGGCGGGACGTACTCCCCGCCGATGAAGTGGTCGTAGCGCGGCGCGTATCCGATGATGCTCCCGGCGGCCCCCGGGTTCGCGTAGACGGTCACGGTGGAACTCCCCTCACAGGCCGGTGTCCAGGGCCGGCCGACGGTGTCCGTGTGCCGCGTCACCGTACGTGGGGGTGCGTTACACCACCGTTGCACCCGATGCCTCCGGCGAGGTTCCGCCCCGCGGGTTCCGATTGCTCCCCTTGCCGCGAATGGGCGGTCTCGCGCATCATCCGGAGAGAGGACCACGGGACGCTCGCGGCCCGCCTGCCTCGACCATCGGACGGTGGTGACCTTCGGTGCCGGTGCACGACCACGATCTGCGGCGCCTGCACGATGCCGTGCTGGGCGCGGGCCCGGCTGCGCCGCGGCCGCTCCCGGGCCCGCGCGCGGTGGTGTCGGCGTCCTGGGACCGTTCGCTCCGGGCGAGCGTCGACCCCGACCGCAGCGGGCCGCCGGTCGTCTACTCGGGGGCCGAACTCCGCGATGTCCGCTCCGCGCACCCGCTCGCCGAGGTCGTGCCGGTCGTGCGCGGCGCGCTCGCCGGCACCGTCGACGCATCGGCCCAGCTCCTGATCGTCACCGATGCCGACGGCCGCATCCTCTGGCGCGACGGGCACCCGGCGGTGCGCCGGGCGGCCGACCGCGTCCTGCTCGCCGAGGGGACCCAGTGGAGCGAGAACGCCATCGGCACCAACGCCATGGGCACGGCGCTGGCCACGCAGGAGCCGATCCAGATCTACTCCGCCGAGCACCTGGTGCGCGCCTACCACGGCTGGAGCTGCGCGGCGAGCCCCATCCGCGACCCCGACACCGGCCGGCTGCTGGGCACGCTCGACATCAGCGGCCTGGAGGCGTCGTTCCACCCCGCCCTGGTCGGCCTGGTCGCGGCGGCCGCCGCCCTGGCGGAGGCCCATCTGCGCGTGCGCATGATGGCCCGCGACGCCGCGCTGCGCGAGCGCTACGCCGACCGCGTCCGCGCACTGGGCGCCCGGCCGGGGGCGCTGCTCAGCGCGAACGGACGCGTCATCGCCACCCACCGCATGGGCGGGCCGCGGCAGGGCGTCCCCGAACGCGTCGACGTGTCCCGCGCCGGAGCCGTCCGCCTGCCCGACGGCCGCGCCGCGACCCTCGAACCCCTCTCCCGGGGCTGGCTGCTGCGCGCCTCCGGCGAGGGGCGGCCGGCGCGGACCGCAGTGGGCGGCCGGGCCCCGGCCCTCCCGCCGGCCCCGCGGCACACGCTGTCCCTGCTGTTCCTGGGGAGGGAGCGGCCCGTCGTGACGCTCGACGGCGAGGCCGTCCCGCTCGGGCGGCGCGCGTGCGAGCTGCTCGCGCTCCTGGCCGTCTCGCCTGAAGGGCGCACCGCCGAGCGGTTGGCCGTCGACCTCTACGGCGAGGCGGGCCGGTCGGCCACGGTGCGCGTCGAGATGCACCGGCTGCGCCGGCTGGCCGGCGCGGTGGTCCGGGGCTCGCGCCCCTACCGCCTCGCGGTGCGCGCCGACGCCGATTTCCTGGAGGTCCGCCGCCTGCTGGCGGCGAACGACGTCCGGGGCGCCGCGGCCTGCTACCGGGGCGTGCTGCTGCCGCGCTCCGACGCACCCGGGATCCGCGACCTCCGCGAGGAACTGGCGGCCACGCTGCGGCGCAGCGCCCTGGAACTGCGCGACAGCGAGTTGCTGTGGAACCTCGTGCGGACCGACCTCGGCCGTGACGACCTCGCGATGCACGAGGCGCTGGTCGCGCTGCTGCCGCGGACCTCTCCCCGAGCCGCCGCCGCGCGGGAGCGGATGCGCGCGCTCGCCGACGACACCGGGTGAGCGGGCCGGCGGCGGTGCCGGACCGGCGGCGGGTCGCGGGCGGGCAACGGAAAGAGCGCGGAAACCGATGGTCACGGCGGTCCCAGTCGCGTGCGCGGAATCGACCATGGTGTGCCGTCTCGGGTTACGCGGGGTGTATTAGGGGTCAGTGAGAGTACATGGACGTCGTGACGAAGATCCCGGCCCGGCTGGATCGGCTGCCATGGGCCAGATGGCACTGGCTGATCCTCATCGGTCTCGGCAGTGTGTGGATCCTCGATGGCCTTGAGGTCACGATCGTCGGCTCGATCGGGTCCCGGCTCACCGAGCCCGGCAGCGGGCTGGGGATCACCGAGGCCCAGGTCGGTATCGCCGCGTCCGTCTACATCGTGGGCGCCTGCGTCGGAGCGCTGTTCTTCGGACACCTCACCGAGAAGTACGGCCGGCGCAAGATCTTCCTGCTCACCCTGGGCGTCTACCTCGGTGCCACCGTCCTTACCGCGTTCTCCGGCAACGCCATCTGGTTCTACCTGTGCCGCTTCTTCACCGGGTTCGGTATCGGCGGTGAGTACGCCGCGATCAACTCCGCGATCGACGAGATGATCCCCGCCCGGCTCCGCGGCCGCATCTCCCTCCTCATCAACGGGTCCTACTGGCTCGGGGCCGCCGTGGGCGCGGCGCTCGCCTACCCCCTGCTCAACCCCGATCTGGTCGCCGTGGACCTGGGCTGGCGCCTCCTCTTCGCCTTCGGCGGGGTGTTCGGGCTGATCATCATCGTGGTGCGGCGGCTGGTCCCGGAAAGCCCGCGCTGGCTGATCATCCACGGCAGGCAAGAGGAGGCCGAACGCATCGTCTCGGCCATCGAGGAGGAGGTGGAGCGGGAGACCCACCGCGACCGGCTCCCCGCCGTCCAGGGCTCCCTCACCCTGGAGCAGCGGGAGACCACCACCTTCCGGGAGGTCGCGCGGACCCTGGTGCGCACCTACCCGCGGCGCACGATCGTCGGGCTCGCCCTGTTCGCCGGGCAGGCGTTCCTGTACAACGCCGTGTTCTTCACCCAGGCGCTCGTCCTGACCGCGTTCTTCGAGGTGCCCTCCTCCATCGCTCCGCTGTACGTCGTGCCGCTGGCGCTCGGCAACTTCCTCGGTCCGGTCCTGCTCGGCCCGCTGTTCGACACGCTGGGGCGCCGACCCATGATCGCGGGGACCTACATCGGGTCGGGGGTGCTGCTCGCGGTGACCGGTGTGCTGTTCCAGCAGGATCTGCTGTCCGCCGTCACGCTCACGATCTGCTGGTGCGCGGTGTTCTTCGTCGCCTCAGCGGGCGCCAGCGCCGCTTACCTGACGGTCAGCGAGATCTTCCCCATGGAGACCCGGCCGCAGGCCATCGCGCTGTTCTACGCGATCGGCACCGCGCTCGGCGGCATCATCGGCCCGACCCTCTTCGGGCGGCTCGTGGAGAGCGGGGAACTCTCCCTCGTCGCCACGGGCTACTACATCGGCGCCGCGCTGATGATCGTCGGCGGGATCGTCCAGCTGGCCATCGGCATCGAGGCGGCGCGCCGCGCCCTGGAAGAGATCGCCGACCCGCTGAGCAAGAAGAGCACCACCGCACAGGCGTGAGCGGGCGTCGTACCGGAACGAGTGGACCACCACACGGGTTGAGCGGGCGTCGTACAGGCGCCGGCGGATCACCACACGGGTGTGAGCGGGCGTCGCGCAGGCACGGGTGGATCACCGCACGGGTATGAGCGGGCGACCGCACGGGTGTGAGTGGGCGACCGCACGGGTGTGAGTGGGCGACCGCACGGATCTGGGCGGCCGTCGCGCGGCGCTCGCGGCGGGGCTCCGGCGGCGGAGGCACGAACGCCGGCGGCGGCCGGCCCGAACGGGCCGGCCGCCGCCGTTCGCGCAGGCCGCTAGTCGGCGCTGCTGTGGGTACTCGACGACACGGCGCCGTGCGGGCCGACGTGCTCGAAGGATTCGTGGTACTCGACGCGGCCGTCCTTGGCGTGGGAACTCACGTGGTACGCCGTCGCGCCCTTCGGGCCGGCCTTGGTCAGCTCGTGGTCGTAGCCGGCGTCTGCCATGGCCACAGCGGGCACCCCGAAAGCCAGGGCAGGAGCGGCGATGGCCGTGAACACGATCCGGCGGACAGTCGACTTCTGCATGGTGGCTGGTATCCCTTCGCGCACAGGGCCCGGCAATCTGCCGGCCCCTTGGACCCGCAGGCCCTCGGCGCGTCAGCGTCCCCGCGATGACCACGGGCGTCGTGACGGCCACTCTCCATGCTCAGCGCAGACCTCCCCAAGAAAGAACACAGTGTGGCTGTGTAATCACAAAAATCCCGATTCGTCCTTATTGGTGAGCCGCGGCATGCCCGCGACCGGCGACGTCGTCTCGCGGTACACATGCCCAGTCTCGCACCGGGCGGGGCGGGCCCCGGGGGTCAGAACGTCGCGCCGAGGTCCGGGTGGTCCTTCGGGCGGAGGAAGTCCGATGACGGGATGCCGCCGTCGGCCGGCCGGGGTCCGGTCACGACGCCGGGGTCGGTGCCGAGCAGGTCGGCGTCGGTCCAGGAGCCGGAGATGTCCCAGGAGTTCCCCGACCCCGTGGAGCCGTCGCCGGTGTCCACCGGGGTCGCGTTGCCGACCGAGAGGTTCGCCGCCAGCTCCGGTGAGGACCGGTCGACCTGGAAGCCGACATCCGCGTTGTCGTAGGCGGTGCCGCGGGTCAGGAGCAGCGCTCCGGGGTTGCCGTTGTCGGTGTAGCCGTCGGCGGCGTTGCCGAACGAGATGGTGTTGGTGACGGTGTGGGCGGCGGCCGGGGCCGGGTTCCCGCCGCCGAGCTTGAAGCCGTTGCCGTCACCGGAGAAGTCCGGCAGGTCCCAGCGGTTGTACCCGTTGCCGTAGGCGATGGTGTCCTCGATGGTGATGGGCGACCCGAACAGCCAGGCGTCGAAGCCGTCGTCCACGTTGTTCCACAGCCGGGCACCGCGCACGACGTTGCCCGACCCCGAGCCCTCCTTGATGGCCAGCCCGTCGGCGCTCTCCCCGTTCTTGCGGGGGTCGCGGTTGCCGTGGCTGTCGAGATCGAGGATGAGGTTGCCGGAGGACGCGCCCTGGAGCTGGAACCCGCTCTCGTAGTTGTCGCGGGTGGTCAGGCCGGAGAACACGTTGGAGTCGCAGTCGTTGCAGTAGATCCCGTAGGGCCCGTTGATGATCTCCAGCCCGTTGATCCGCCAGTGCGATGCCTCCTGGTGGATCGCGCCGCGCTCGTCGCGCGGGATGCTCCCGCCGACGGGCGTGTGGCTCGCGGGCAGGGCGTCGCCGTCGATGATCGCCCGCTCGCCGTCGTAGGCGGTCAGGGTGATGGGGGCGTCGGGCGTTCCGTCGGTGGCGATGGTGATGTTGTCGTCGGTGAGGGCGTAGGTGCCGCCGCGGACGGCGATCACGTCGCCGGGGCCGGCGAGGTCGACCGCGCGCTGCACCGTGGCGAGCGGTTCCGCCAGGGTGCCGGGGTCGGCGTCGTCGCCGTCGGTCGCCACGACGAGGGTGGGGTCGGCCGTGGCGAAGGCCGGTGCTGTGGTCGCGGGAAAGGTCGCGACCAGGGCGGATGCGGTCGCGACGGCGGCGAGCGCGGCGAGGGGGCGTGCCGGGTGGGGGGAGCGTCTCGGGGGCATGGGGGGCTCCTTGCCGAGATGGGGAAGCGCTTTCCGGGTGTGCTCCAGTGTGCCACCACGGGGGCGCGAGTGCCAGGGTCCGCCCGCGCACCGGCGGGCCCGGCGCACGCCGGACCCGCGCACCGGCGCTACCCGTGGCCGGCGGCGGTGGTGCCGGCCACCGTGTCGGCGGCGACCAGGTCGATCAGGGACGCCTCGGGCCGGCAGCAGAAGCGGACCGGTGCGTACGGCGAGGTGCCCAGCCCGCCCGACACGTGCAGCCAGGCGCCCTCGTACCGGCTCAGCCCCCAGGCCCGGCGGCGGTCGATGCCGCAGTTGGTCACGAGGGTTCCGTAGAACGGCATGCAGATCTGCCCGCCGTGGGTGTGCCCCGCCAGCAGCAGCTGGTAGCCGTCGGCGGCGAAGCGGTCGAGGTTGGCCGGCTCCGGCGAGTGCATGACCCCGAGCCGCAGGTCCGCGGTCGGATCGGCGGGACCGGCGATGGCGTCGTAGCGGTCCAGCCTGATGTGGGAGTCGTGCACTCCGGCGGCCGCGACGTCGAGCGTGCCGGCCTTGAGCGACCCCGTGCGGTTGTTCAGGTCGAGCCAGCCCGCCCCGGTCATGGCCGCGCCCAGGGTGCGCCACGGCAGGTCCGGCACGGTGCGCTTCTTGTAGTCGCTCTTGCTGCTGCGCCACAGGTAGCGGGCCGGGTTCTTGAACTGCGGGGAGTACAGGTCGTTGGAGCCGTAGACGAACGCGCCGGGGCGGTCGAGCAGCGGCCCCAGGGCGTCGATGAACGGGCCCACGGAGTCGGCGTGGGCGAGGGAGTCGCCGGTGTTGACCACCAGGTCGGGCTCGTAGGCGTCGAGCCCCCGGATCCAGTCGATGAGCATGCGCCGGCCGGGGGTCAGGTGGGCGTCGGAGAGGTGGAGCACGCGCAGCCGCCTGCTGCCGGCCGGCAGCAGCGGGATCTCGTAGCGGCGCAGCCGGAACCAGTTCCGTTCGATGACCGACGCGTACCCCAGCCCGGCGACGCCGATCGCACCCGTGACCATGGCCGCCCGGCCCACTGTGCGCAGTGCCCTGCCCATCGTGTCCACCGCTCCTCGTTGATCGCCCGTTCCGACGATGGTGTCAGATACCGTGCACCGGAATGTCCGTCCGCCGCCGCGCCGCGGCGCCGTTCGGCGGCCATGGGGCGGTCTCCGGGGAAAACCCCTCTGTGTGCGGTGCCCGCCGACCATATGATCTCTCCCATGCCCGAACTCAAAGACCTTCTGAAGGCCGACCTCACCGCCGCCATGAAGGCGCGCGACGACGTGCGCACGCGGACCCTCCGCATGGTGCTCACCGCGATCTCCAACGAGGAGGTCGCCGGCAGCTCCGTCCGCGAACTCGGCGACGACGACATCGTCACGCTGATCACGCGCGAGGCGAAGAAGCGCCGCGAGGCGGCCGACGCCTTCGAGCAGGGCGACCGGCCGGAGCAGGCCGAAGCCGAGCGCGCCGAAGGGCAGGTGCTCGCCGGCTATCTGCCCGCCCAGCTCGACGACGACGAGCTCGCGCGGCTGGTGGCCGACGCGATCGCGGAGTCGGGCGCGAGCGGGCCGCGCGCCATGGGCCAGGTCATGAAGATCGTCAACCCGAAGGTGGCCGGCCGCGCCGAGGGCGGCCGGGTGGCCGCGGAGGTCAAGCGGCAGCTCGCCACCTGACACCGGGCGGCGGCGGACACGACGGAGGGGCGGGCGATCCGATCGCCCGCCCCTCCGCGCTGTCACCGTGCCGTGTCCGGCGCTACTCCTCGCGGCGTCCGGGGGTGTACATCCCGGTCTCGGCCGGTGTTCCGGTCAGCGGCTGCCAGACACCGTCGTCGGGGACGCTGGTGGTGCGGTCCGATCCGGTGCCGTTGCTCAAGAAGACGTTGACCGTGGCACCTTCGGCGAGCGGCGTGCCGGGGTCGGGGTTGACCGCGGCGACGGTGTCGCCGGGCTCGCTCGACCGCACGCGCGTTCCGGACACGCTCACCCGGAACCCGGCCTCTTCGAGCATGCTCACCGCGGAGTCCTGGCTCATCCCGATGACGTCGGGGACCCCCGCCTCGTTGCTCGCGGGCCGGGTGTCGTTGTCGCGCGGTGAGCCCGAGGTGGAGCCGAACCGCGACGGAGCCCCGGGGAAGTCCTCCTCGTCGAGCTCCGCCACGGCGGCCCGCATGGTCTCCTGCCAGATCGGGCCGGGGATGGTCGCGCCGAACACCTCGCCGTAGTGGCGGTCGCCGATCGTGACGTTGCGCAGCGGGTAGTTCTGCGGCCCGCGGGGGTCGCCCACGAACACGGCGCTGGCGAGGTTCGGGGTGTACCCGGCGAGCCAGGCGCTGGCCGAGCCGTCGGTGGTGCCGGTCTTGGCGGCGGCCGGCCGCCCGATGCCCAGACCGTTGGTGGTGCCGCCCCGGAAGGTCTGCTGCAACAGGTAGCTGACGCCCGCCGCGACGTCCTCGTCGATGGCGCGCTCGCACTCGCTGTCGATCTCGATGGTCCGGCCGGACTGCCGGTCCTCGATCTTGGTGATGGCCTGCGGCTCGCAGTAGACGCCGCCGGAGGCGAAGGTCGCGTAGGCGTTGGCGACGGTCATCGGGGAGACCTCCTCGCTGCCGAGGGTGAAGGAGTTGTTCCCCTGGGTCCGCTCGTTGTCGAAGGACTCGCCGTCGGCCCGGTGCACGCCGAGCTTCTCGGACATCTCGATGACGTCGCACAGCCCCACGCGCTTCTGGAGCAGCGCGAAGTAGGTGTTCACCGACCCCTTCGTGCCGGAGATCATGTTGTTGCTGCCGCTGCCCTTGGTGTCGCCGGCGTTGCTCACCGGCCACGGGGCCAGCGGGGCGCCGTCGCAGTTGCGCTGCCCGGTGACCGTCGTGCTGTTGGCGGAGCTGAACGAGGTCCCGAACCCGAGGCCCTGTTCCAGCGCCGCGGCGAGGGTGAACGCCTTGAACGTCGATCCGGCCTGGAACCCGGTGCTGCCGCCGCGTTCGGAGTCGGTGGCGAAGTTGATGGAGGTCTCGCCCAGCCTGGACTCGTCCGGGCCGTAGTTGCGGCTCTGGACCATGCCCCGGATCTCCCCGGTCCCCGGCTCGATCAGCACCTCGGCGGCGACCTTGCGCGACTCGTTGGTGCGCGGCACCCACTTGTCGACGGCGTCCTGGGCGGCGGACTGCATGTCGGCGTCGAGCGTCGTGTGGATCTGGAGGCCGGCGGTCCGCAGCCAACGGGCGCGCTCGGTCTCGTCCTCGCCGAACTGGTCGTTCTTCTCGATCTCCTGGACCACGTAGTCGCAGAAGAACGGCTGGTCGCTGGGCATGCAGCCGTTGCTGGGGTTGGAGACGTCGAGTTCCAGCTCGGTGGCCTTGGCCTCCTCGGCCTCGTCGGCGGTCACCGCGCCGACGTCGACCATCCGGTCCAGGACGATGTCGCGCCGCTCGGTGCCGTCCTCGGGGTTGAGGCGCAGGTTGTACAGGTAGGGGTAGCGGACGGCGCCCGCCAGCGCGGCGGACTGCTCCAGGTTCAGCTCGTCGGCCCCGATCCCGAAGTAGTGCCGGGCCGCGGACTCGACGCCGTACGCGCCGTCGCCGAAGTAGGCGATGTTGAGGTAGCCCTCGAGGATCTCGTCCTTGGACATGCGCTGTTCGAGGGTGACGGCGTAGCGGAGTTCGCGCACCTTCCGCGAGATCGTGGTCTCGCGCGCCTCCTCCTGCTCCGCCTGGGTCGTGGCGCTCTCCACCAGCACGTTCTTGACGTACTGCTGGGTCAGCGACGACCCGCCCTGCGTGCTGCCGCTGAGTGTGCGCAGCGCGGCGCGGAACGTGCCGGAGATGTCGATGCCGCCGTGCTCGTAGAAGCGCGCGTCCTCGATGGCGATGATGGCCTCCTGCATCACCGGCGACATGTCGTCGAGATCCACCAGCTCGCGGTTCTGGTCGTAGATCTCCGCGATGACCTCGCCATCGCGGTCCAAGATCTCCGATCTCTGCGGCGGCGGTGGAGTCTCCAGCTCACTGGGCATGTTGAGGAACCCTGTGGCGACGTTGCGCGCGGTGATGCCGAGCCCGCCGACGGCCGGCAGCGCGAGGGCGGCGACGAGCACGCCCGCCACGATGCCGACACCTAGGAGTTGACTGATTTTTTGCAGCAATGTCCCCTGACCCACCCCATCAGACTACGTGCGGTCGGCCGACTCGTGGTGCGCGATTTACCGTGATTTCGGGGGAATTCTGACGGCTGCACACACGGGGCCCCGCTATCCCCCATCTATTGTGAACGCTCCGGCGAGCGACACGGCTCCGCCTGCGGATCGTCACGATGCGTATGGGAAAGATGACGGATGCGATACGCGGCCATGGCCCCAGCGGGCTATATGGGAAATGAGCCCAATGGGGCCTGTTGGTCGTGCGCGGTGATCCGTAGTTTCGTGCCCAATGGTGAGGAGGGATCCAGGCGCCGAAACGCCGGCCCCCATGGCGCTGCGGCCCCTGCCCGGCCCTGCTGACAGCCCCCGCGTTCTTGATGCCCGCCCTCCCCCATGCCGACGCCCGCGCCCGTCGGCGCAAGGACGAACACACATGCTGATCTTGGGAGTGGGGCACATGTGGATCACGGACTGGACCTCGCGCGCCGTATGCCGCCAGGCCGATCCGGACGCGCTCTTCGTGCAGGGAGCCGCGCAGAACAGGGCCAAACTCATCTGCCGGGGCTGTCCGGTGCGCACCGAATGCCTGGCCGACGCGCTGGACAACCGGATCGAGTTCGGGGTCTGGGGCGGGATGACCGAGCGCGAGCGGCGCGCGCTGCTGCGCCGGCGCCCTGACGTCGTCTCGTGGAGGGACCTTCTGGAGAACGCCCGCAGGGAGTATGAGGACGCCCCGGATCCCGCCGGCGCCGGCGACGGATCCGTGGCGGTCTGCTGAGACCGGCCCCGCGCCCGGCCCGGCGGGCGCCTCCACGGCGCGCATCCGGCCCGCCCCGGGGCCGCCGGCCGTCCCCCTACGGTGCCAGGTCGTGGCCGATCGCCCGCAGGGAGGCGAGGTCGTGGACGTCCTCGGGGCGCGCCGGTACGTCCACCACCGGCACCCGCGGGTGGGCGGCGGTGAGGCCGTCGCGCAGGCGCGCCTCGCGCGCCCGCACCCGGGCGCGCTCCGCGTGCAGCCGCAGTGCCGCCTCGGCCAGCGGGTGCTCGGCGGTCTCGGCCAGTGACCGCGCCGCGGCCTCCGCCTGTTCGGCGGGCAGTCCGCGGGCCGACAGCGGGTGCACGCGGTTGAGCACCAGCCCGGCGAGCGGCATGCGGTCGGTGCGCAGCCGGTCGATGAAGTACGACGCCTCGCGCAGCGCGTCGCTCTCGGGCACGGCGACCACGATGAACGCCGTGCCGGGGGCCTGTAGCAGCCGGAAGGTCTGTTCGGCGCGCTCCTGGAAGCCGCCGAACACCGCGTCGAACGCGGTGATGAACGTCTGCACGTCCTTGAGCACCTGGGCGCCGACGATCTTGCCGATCATCGAGGTGACCATCCCCACCCCCGCCCCCAGCAGGCGGAACGCCCCGGTGGCGGGGGGCGCGCTGAGGAAGCGGACGAGCCGGCCGTCGAGGAACCTGCCCAGCCGTTTGGGCGCGTCGAGGAAGTCGAGGGCCGACCGGCTCGGCGGCGTGTCGACGATGATCAGGTCCCATTCGCCCGACTGCCGGAGCTGGCCGAGCTTCTCCATGGCCATGTACTCCTGCGTGCCGGAGAAGCTGGTGGACAGCGACTGGTAGAAGGGGTTGGCCAGGATCTGCCGCGCCCGCTCGGGGTCGGCGTGCGCTTCGACGGTCTCGTCGAAGGTCCGCTTCATGTCGAGCATCATGGCGTGCAGGGACCCCGGGGCGCCGCCGCGTTCCGCCGCCGCCCGCCCGGTCTCCGCGGGCAGCTCCACCGGGCGCGGGGTGTTGTCGAGCTCGGTCAGGCCCATCGACTGCGCGAGCCGGCGGGCGGGGTCGACCGTGATCACCACGGCGTGCCGGCCGCGCTCGGCGGCGAGCACCCCCATGGCGGCGGCGGTCGTGGTCTTGCCCACGCCGCCCGACCCGCAGCACACCACGATCCTGGTGGACCGGTCGGCCAGCAGGGCGCCGAGGTCGAGGCGCGTCCCCGGCTCCGCGGGGGGCGGAGGGGGTCCGCCATCGGTCGTGGTCACGCAGCCCCCTGTTCGCGGAGCAGGCCGGCGAGCGTGTCGAGGTCCGCACGGTCGGTGCCGCCCGCGCCCAGCATCGGCAGCTCGTAGCGGGGGCGCTCGACGCTCGCCAGCCGCTCCCGGATGGCGGTCTCCACGCGTACCCGGCGGGCGTGGGCGGTGATCTCGGCGGCGAGGTCGTGTGCGGCCTCGTCCGGCCGGTCCACGCGGGCGGCCTTGAGCCCGTGTGCGAGAGCATCGGTGTCGAGCGTGCCGGCCAGCGCGTCGGCCAGGGCGGCGTCGTCGAAGAACCGTTCGCGCACGAGGTTGACCATGACGGCGCCGACGTTGAGCCCGACCTCGCGGATCTCGGTGATCCCGTCGATCGTCTCCTGGGCGGGCATCTCCTCCAGCAGGGTCACGAAGTGCACAACGGTCCGCGGGGAGCGCATGGTCTCCATGACCTTGTCCGCGTGGTTGCGGATGGGGCCCATCCGGGCCAGCCCGGCGACCTCGGCGTTGACGTTGAGGAACTGCGCGACGCGGCCGGTCGGCGGGGCGTCCATGACCACGGCGTCGTAGGCGTGGGGCGCGCGCGGGTCGTCGCGGGCGCCCCGGCGGCGGTCGCCGGCCCGGCGCCGGACCGCCTCGGTGGCCTTGCCGGTGAGCAGGACGTCGCGCACGCCCGGCGCGATGGTCGTGGCGAAATCGACCGCCCCGAACCTCGTGAGCGCCTGCCCGGCGCGGCGGATGCCGTAGAACATCTCCAGATACTCCAGGAGCGCCGCTTCGGCGTCGACGGCCAGTGCGTACACGCGCCCCCCGCCCGGGGCCGAGGCGACCTCGTGCTCGCCGTAGGGCAGCGGGGGCTGGTCGAACAGCTGGGCGATGCCCTGGCGGCCCTCGACCTCGACCAGCAGCACCTTGTGCCCCCCGGCGGCCAGCGCCAGTGCGAGGGCCGCGGCGAGGGTCGTCTTGCCGGTGCCCCCCTTGCCGGTGACGACATGGAGACGTACGCCGTCCCAATCGCGATCGCGTGCACTCACCTCACGGAGTTTATGTCTCAACCGCCGGGCTCCGCGGTCCGCACGGGTGATGTGGTGAGTAAGGTGGCGCCCATGACGAAGTGGGAGTACGCGACGGTGCCACTGCTGTCGCACGCGACGAAGCAGATCCTGGACAACTGGGGCGAGGACGGCTGGGAGCTGGTCTCCGTGATCCCGGGGCCGTCGGTCGACGGCGATCCCCGCAACCAGCAGCTGGTCGCCTACCTGAAGCGGGAGAAGTAGCCACATGAGCGAGCCGGAGGCGTCCGCGACCCCCGAGGAGCGCATCGCCGGGCTGGGGCTGGCCATCCCCGATCTGGTCCCGCCGGTGGCGTCCTACACACCGACCGTCCGCACCGGCGACTACGTGTACGTGTCCGGCCAGGTGCCCATGGTCGACGGAGAACCGGCCGGGACCGGCAAGGTCGGCGCCGAGGTCACCCCGGAGCGGGCGGCCGAGCTGGCGGCGGTGTGCGCGCTGAACGGGATCGCCGCGATCAGGGCCGAGATCGGCGACCTGTCCCGGGTGCGCCGGGTCGTCAAGGTCGTCGGTTTCGTCGCCAGCGACCCGTCCTTCACCGGCCAGCCGAAGGTGATCAACGGCGCCAGCGACCTCCTCGGCGCGGTCTTCGGCGACGCCGGGGTGCACGCGCGCAGCGCCGTGGGCGTGGCGGCGCTGCCGCTCGACGTCCCCGTCGAGGTGGAGATGATCGTCGAGGTCGACTAGGCGGTCCCGGCGGAGCCGGGTGGCGCAGCGTTCGTTCACCGCGACCACTGGAGGACGACCATGACAACGGAACATTCCCCGGCCGGCGACGCGGCCGATGGGCATGCCGGCCAGGTGGAGCCCCGCCACGCGGCCACCGTCGTCCTGCTGCGCGAGTGCGTGACCCCGCCCGGCGCCGCCGCGGGCGGGATCGAGGTCTACCTGCTGCGCCGGGCGCGGACCATGGCGTTCGCACCCGGCGCCTACGCGTTCCCCGGCGGCGGCGTGGACCGGCGCGACGCCGACCGCGGCGTCCGCTGGGCCGGTCCGTCCCCGCGCGACTGGGCGGCCGTCCTGGGCGCCGCCGAGCCGCTGGCGAGATCCCTGGTGTGCGCGGCGGTGCGCGAGACCTTCGAGGAGTCCGGCGTCCTGCTGGCGGGCGGCTCGGCGGCCGAGGTGGTCGCCGATACGCGCGGCGACGACTGGGAGGCCGACCGCCGCGCGCTCATCGACCGTTCGCTCTCCTTCGCGGCCTTCCTCGACCGGCGCGGCCTCGTGCTGCGCACGGACCTGCTGAAGGCGTGGTCGCACTGGATCACGCCGCTCGGGGAGCCCCGGCGGTTCGACACCAGGTTCTTCGCCGCGGTCCTGCCCGCCGGCCAGCAGACCCGCGACGTCGGCGGCGAGGCCGACCGCGTTGTGTGGATGCGCCCCGCCGACGTCGTCGACGGCTGGCGCGACGGCTCGCTGCCGATGCTCCCGCCCACGGCGACCACCTGCCGGGAGCTGGCGGAGTTCGGCAGCCCCGGCTCCGCCATGGCGGCGGAGCGCAGGATCGCGCCGATCCTCCCGGAGCTGCGGCGGGTCGGCGGGCGGACCCGGGTCGTGGTGCCCGGCGACGCCGGCCTCCCGCCCCTATGAGGGCGCTCCGGCCCCGTCCCCGCGGGGCCCCATCACCATCCCCGGCCCCGCGCCGTTCCAGTGAGGGAGACGACGTCCGATGAGAATCGACGGCTCAGGGACACTGCGTGCGAGCTGCGTGCTGTGCCCCAACCCCGGGCCCATGACGCTCGACGGGACCAACACGTGGGTGCTGCGCGAGCCCGGTTCGCGGGGCGTCGTCGTGGTCGACCCCGGTCCGCACGACGAGCGGCACCTGGAACGGGTCGCGCGCACGGTGCAGGAGCAGGGCGCGCAGGTCCTCATGGCGCTTCTCACCCACCACCACGGGGACCACAGCGAGGGCGCGCGCTATTTCTCCGAGCTGACGGGCGCCCCCGTGCGCGCCGTCGATCCGGAACTGCGCATCGGGAGCGGCGGGCTGGCCGACGGCGAGCTGATCGTCGCCGACGGGCTGGAGCTGCGGGTGGTCGCCACTCCGGGGCACACCGCCGACTCGGTCTGCTTCCACCTGCCGGCCGACGATGTCATCCTGACCGGCGACACCGTGCTGGGCAGCGGAACCACGGTGATCTCCGGCGACGGCGGGCTGGGCGCCTACATGGACTCCCTGCGCCGGCTGCGCGAGCTCGTGGCCGTCACCGACGCCCGCGCCCTGCTGCCGGGGCACGGCCCCATCTGCACCGATCCGCTGGCCAAGCTCGACGAGTACATCGGCCACCGGGAGCTGCGGCTCGCGCAGGTCACCGAGGCCGTGCGCGCGGGCGCCCACACGCCGGCGCAGATCGTGGCGCGGGTCTACGCCGGTATCGACGATGCCGTGGTCCCCGCCGCCGAGGCGTCGGTCCGCGCGCAGTTGCGCTACCTGGCCGGGCGCGGCGACATCCCGCCGGAACTCGGGGACCTGAGGGCGGAGCTCTGAGGCGGCCGCGGGTCAGGTGGTGAACGGCCCCGTCACGCGCTCCGCGGACCGCGCGGGAGGCATGGAACGGTTCTGAGGTCGCCGGCGGCGCGGGGCGCCGGCGCCGCCTCCCGGGGCCGGGCGGCGGTGGTGCGGGCGGCCGGGGACGGCGGCGCCGGGCGCACGAAAAACCCGGCCATCGGCCCTATCCGGCGCTCCCCCCGAACGTCGTCGGGGGCCACCGGGCGGGGCCGAGGACCGGGCGCGTGGTGCCACCGGGTCAGCGTGCGCGCCGGCGCATCCGCTCGATGTCGAGCAGCACGACCGCCTTGGCCTCGATGCGCAGCCAGCCGCGGAGGGCGAATTCGGCGAGCGCCTTGTTGACGGTCTCGCGCGAGGCGCCGACGAGCTGGGCCAGCTCCTCCTGGGTGAGGTCGTGGTGCACGTGCAGACCGTCCTCGCCCTCCTTGCCGAACCGGTCGGCGAGGTCGAGCAGGGCCTTGGCCACGCGGCCCGGGACGTCGGTGAACACGAGGTCCGACATGACGTCGTTGGTGCGCCGCATGCGGGTCGCGAGCGCCTTCAGCAGCTGCAGCGCCACCTGGGGCTGGCCGGCGATGAAGGGCCGAAGGTCGTCGTGGCCCAGACCGGCCAGGACGGCGTCGGTCACGGCCACGGCGCTCGCCGTGCGCGGCCGCGGGTCGAACAGCGAAAGCTCGCCGAACATCTCACTCGGGCCGAGGACGCTCAGCAGGTTCTCGCGCCCGTCCACAGCGGTGCGGGTCAGCTTGACCTTGCCGCTGAGGATGACGTAGAGCCGGTCGCCCTCGTCGCCTTCGGAGAAGAGGGTCTGGCCCCGGCCGAGGCGGACCTCGCTCACCGAGGCGCGCAGTGCGGCCGCGCCCTCTTCGTCGAGTGCCTCGAAAAGAGGGGCCTTCCGCAGCACCTCGTTGGTCTCGTCCACCGCTTCCTCCTCGCAACCTGACCGTCAACAGTGTGACGTATATCGCACCCCAGTGTGAAACCAGGTCGTTATCTCGGCTTGTCGCCCGGGTGACAACCAGCCCGTCACGGCCGACGGCAGCATCCCCGATCTTAGTTGCATCATCCCCCTGGGCAGTGCTGTCCCCGCCGATCTCGGGCGAAAGCCCACATTAATTCGGTCACCATCTCCGAAGACGGGAGAAGTCGGACCAACCAGGGGCGACGCCGGACACGTCCCGGACTACGTACTCTTTGGGTGTGCCTGGCGACCCTTCTCCCGCATCCGCGGCCCCGGCCGATCGCGATGACCGCGCGCCCACCGGCGAGTCACGCCTCGCCCTGGTGCGGCGCGCCCGCAGGATCAACCGCGAACTCGCCGTGCTGTACCCGGACGCGCGCGCCGAACTGAACTTCACCGGCCCGCTGGAACTCCTCGTCGCCACGATCCTGTCGGCGCAGTGCACCGACAAACGGGTCAACGCGGTCACACCCGGGCTCTTCGCACGTTATCCCACTGCCGCCGACTACGCCGCGGCGGACCGCGGCGAGCTCGAAGGCGCCATCCGCTCCACCGGGTTCTTCCGTGCCAAGGCCAACAGCATCATCGGCCTGGGCCAGGAGCTGTGCGCCCGGCACGGCGGCGAGGTCCCCGGCGACCTCCGCGAACTCGTCCGCCTGCCCGGCGTGGGGCGCAAGACCGCCAACGTCGTCTTGGGCAACGCCTTCGGGGTGCCCGGGATCACCGTCGACACCCACTTCGGCCGGCTGGCCCGGCGCCTGGGCTGGACCGGCGCGAGCGACCCCGTGAAAGTCGAGCACGAGGTCGGGGAGCTGTTCCCGCCCAAGGAGTGGACCGCGCTGTCGCACCGGCTCATCTGGCACGGCCGCCGCGTGTGCCACGCGCGCCGGCCGGCCTGCGGGGCGTGCGCCGTCGCGCGCTGGTGCCCCTCGTTCGGCGAGGGGCCGACCGACCAGGACCAGGCGCGCAAGCTGATCAGGAACGGCCCGTTCCGGTGACCGGCCGCAACGGCACCGGGGACCCCGACCCGCGCACCCGGCCCGACCACCCCGACGGCCGCGCGGCCGCGCCCTCCGCGTCCGACCCGCCGGGCCTGCTGCGCACCCCCGCCGGGCCCGAGATCAGCACCCCCGAATGGCTGGCCTCGCTGGCGGCCGCGTCCCGGCGGATGCCCGTTCCCGCCGTGATGCGCCCGCCCGAGGAGGGCGGTCGCAGATCGGCCGTCCTCATCCTCTTCGGCGAGGGCGAGCGCGGGCCCGACGTCCTGCTCATCCAGCGCAACAACGGGCTGCGGCGGCACTCCGGCCAGCCCGCGTTCCCCGGCGGTTCCATGGAGCCGTCCGACGACGGCCCCGAGGACTGCGCGCTGCGCGAGGCCCAGGAGGAGACCGGCGCCGATCCCGCCGGCATCGAGCTGCTGGGCCGGCTGCCCGAGCTGTACATCAACCGCAGCGGGTTCCGCGTCCAGCCCGTCCTGGCCTGGTGGCGCACGCCGTCCGATGTCCACCCCGCCGACCCCGGCGAGGTCGCCGGCGTGGTGCGCGTCCCCGTCGCCGACCTCGCCGACCCCGCCAACCGGGTCCGCGTCCGCGAGCCCGGGGGAGCCGCCCGTCCCGGGTTCCGGGTGGGCGGGATGCTGGTGTGGGGATTCACCGCGGCCATACTTGACCGGCTGCTCGTTCTGGGCGGATGGGAACGCCCCTGGCTCGACACCGCGCCGGAGGAGGCGCTACCCATGAACGGTGGAACGGGGGCGCGGGCCGCCGGTCGTCCCCCGGCCCCGGACGGGCCGAACGGGAACCACACGCCTACGTGATCTAAGGGAGGGCATCGTGCTGGACGTGATCCTCATCGTCCTGGTGATGGTCTTCGCGATGTCCGGCTACCGGCAGGGGTTCATCGTCGGGGTCATGAGCTTCGCCGGGTTCATCGGCGGCGGGGTCCTCGCGGCGCTCGGCGCGCCGGCGGTGATCCAGGCGCTGGTCGCCGACCCCGGGCGGCAGGCGCTCCTGGCGATCGCGATCGTCTTCCTCTCGGCGGCCCTGGGGCAGTTCGTCACCTCCTACCTCGGGGCGCTGGTGCGCAACCGGGTCACGTGGGACTCCGCCCGCGTCGTCGACGCCCTGGGCGGTGCCGTGGTCAGCGGGCTGTCGGTGCTGCTCGTGGGGTGGCTGGTGGGCAGCGCCGTGGCCAACTCCGCGATCCCCGTCGTCAACACCCAGGTCGCCGACTCCCGCGTGCTGCGCGCGGTCGACGACGTCATGCCCGACGCCGCGCACACATGGTTCTCCACCTTCCGCCGGATCGTCGACCAGAGCTCCTTCCCGCAGGTGTTCAGCGGCCTGGGCTCGGGCGAGCTCGCCGAGGTCGAGCCGCCCGACCCCGACGTCCTCAACACCGCGGGGCTGCGCGAGGCAAGCCAGAGCGTGGTGAAGGTGCTCGGCACAGCGCCGTCGTGCCAGCGGCGGGTCGAGGGCACCGGGTTCGTGTACTCCGAGGGCCGCGTCATGACCAACGCGCACGTCGTCGCGGGGGTCACCGAGGACCTGCGCGTCGTCACCCGGTCCGGCCAGCAGGTGTCCGCGACCGTCGTGCTCTACGACCCCCAGCAGGACATCGCGGTCCTCGACGTCACGGGGCTGGAGCTGCCGCCCCTGGAGTTCGAGCCCGACGCGCAGAAGGGCGACGACGCCGTCGTGGCGGGCTTCCCGCGCAACAACGGCTTCACGGCGGTACCCGCCCGCATCCGCGCCGAGCAGACCGCGCAGGGCCCCGACTTCTACCACTCCCAGCAGGTCAGCCGGGAGATCTACCAGGTGCGGGCGGTCGTGCGCCCCGGCAACTCCGGTGGGCCGCTGATCTCCCCCGACGGTACGGTCTACGGGGTCGTCTTCGCGGCGGCCACCAACGAGGAGGAGACCGGCTACATCCTCACCGCCGACGAGGTCGCCGAGAACGCCGCCACCGGCATAACGGCCACGGCCCCGGTCTCGACCCAGGCCTGCGACTGAGCCGGGGCGGGCGGCGACCGCCCGCCCGCCGAACCCGCCCGGTGGTCCACCGGCCGAACGAAGGGCCGCACCGATGCGCCTGACCGTCCTGGGGAGTGCGACCCCCTACCCGCGCCCCGACGACCCCTGCTCCGGCCACCTCGTGCGGCACGGCACCACCACGGTGTGGCTCGACGCCGGCCCGGGCACGCTCGCGGAGCTGCAACGCCACACCGCGATCGACGCGCTGGACGCGATCTGGATCTCGCACCTGCACGCCGACCACTCCAGCGACCTGCTGACGGCGTTCTACGCACTGCTGTACGCCGACCTGCGCCCCGCCGCCCCTATTCCGCTCTTCGGGCCGCCCGGAACCGCCGACCGGCTCCGGCACTACCTCACCAACACGGAGCCCGGCCCGGTCGAGCGCGCCTTCGACGTGCACGAGCTGCACGACGGCCACGAGTGCGCGGTGGGGGGCCTGCGGCTGCGCTCCCGGCTGGTCGAGCACGGCTTCCCCGCGTTCGGGGTCCGCGTGGACGCCGGCGCGGTGTCGCTCGCGTACTCCGGGGACACCGCCCCCTGCCCCGCCCTGGACGACCTCGCCGCGGGGGCCGACACGCTGCTGTGCGAGGCCGACGGCGACGCGCCGCCGGCCGGTGTGCCCCGGGTGCACATGACCCCGGAGGACGCCGGCGCGGTGGCCCGGAAGGCAGGGGTGCGCCGGCTCATCCTGACCCACGTCGCGCCGCCGCTGCGGGCCGGCGCGGCGGTCGAACGGGCGGCGGCGGCCTTCGGGGGCGCCGTGGAGCACGCCGCCCCCGGGCGCACGTTCGGGGTCGGCCCGGACACCTCCTGACCGCAGCCGCCCGGATCCGCGGATCAGTCGCCGGAGCGGTGGATCTCGACGGACTCCAGCACGATGTCCTCGGCGGGGCGGTCGGCGGAGTCGGTCTCGACCGCGGAGATCGCCTCGATGACCTCCAGGTCGGAATCTTCGGCGACCTCGCCGAAGATCGTGTGCAGGCCGTCCAGGTGCGGTGTGGGCGCCGACGTGATGAAGAACTGCGAGCCGTTGGTGTCGGGACCGGAGTTCGCCATGGCGAGCTTGCCGGGGGCGTCGAACGCCAGCTCGGGGTCGATCTCGTCGGCGAACGCGTAGCCGGGGCCGCCCATGCCGGTGCCCTCGGGGTCGCCGCCCTGGACCATGAAGTCGGGGATCACGCGGTGGAAGACGGTGCCGTCGTAGAACCGCTCCTCGCCGGTCCGCGGATTCTCGGCGCGCCCGCCCTCGGCGAGCCCCACGAAGTTCTGCACGGTCTCGGGGGCGCGGTCGGGGAACAGCACCACCTCGATGTCGCCCTCGCTGGTGCGCAGGGTGGCGCCCTCGACACCGGCGATGTCGATCTCGGGCAGCGCCTCACCGGCGGGGGAGGACCCCTGCCCGGGCTCCGGCTCCGCTCCGCCCCCGGCCTGGCAGGCCACCGATGCGAGCAGAGCGGCGCCGGCGGCGGCGCTGGCCGCGGTCCTGGTGAAGCGGTTCATCTGGCTGTTCTCCGGCTGTTCGGCGCAGGGTCGGACAGCACAGGGTAGCGCTTCGGCCGAAGCGCGCCACAGGGCCCTTCGACACGTTCGGGCGGCCCCCTCAGGGGGCCGCCCGATGTCCGTGCGTGAAGGCGGTCAGCCGACGAGCCGGTCGTCCTGATCCGGCTCGGTCTGCCCGACCGGCCAGCTCATCCGGACCACGGTGCCGTTCTCGTTGGGCTCGATGCTGACCTCGTCGGCCAGGCCGACGATGACGGCCAGCCCCACATCGGGGGAGAGCCCGGTGACCCCGCCCGGCGGCGTGTGGTCGTCGAGGTACACGCCGCCGCCCTCGGCATCGTGGTTCAGCGGCGTGCCGCCCGGCTCTTTCGCCGGGGCGAGGTCCGAGACCACGACCTCGAAGCGGTGGGCGGGATGCCCGTTGTGCGGTGCCACGGCGGGGGTGTCCCGGCGTGCGGAGGGCGGGCCCGCGCTGTCGATGAGGTCGAGCCGGATCGGCTGCCCCGGACAGTGGGCGCGGTGCGCCTCGACAGCGCGCGAGCACGCCTCTCCGACCGCCAGCCGGATTTCATCGAGCGCGGATTCCGCGATGCCCGCACGCCGTGCCACGGCCGTGGCCATCAGGCGGGCCGTGCGCACGTGGGCGGGCAGCGCACTGATCGTGAGCTGGACGAGTGCCATGGGTCGCTCGTTACGCAGCTACTTGGACTTACGCTTGTCGATGGCTTCCTGCACCGACTCATAGATCCCGAAGACCTTGGTCAGGCCGGTGATCCGGAAGATCTTCAGGATCCGCTCCTGGGTGCAGACCAGGTCGAGCGTGCCGTCGTGCGCACGCACGCGCTTCAACCCGCCGACGAGCACGCCGAGACCAGTCGAGTCGAGGAACTCCACCTTCTCCATGTTGACCACGAGGTGGAAGTTGCCCTTGTTGACCAGATCGATCAGGAGCTCACGCAGGCGTGGCGCGGTATAGACGTCGATCTCACCTTCGACCACGACGATCTCAGTGTCGTCCTGGGTGTGGTGATCAAGCTTCAAGTCCACTAGTCCTCCAGCGCCGAACCGCGATAAACCGCGAGTGATCTCTGCCGGGCGTTACCCCACAGTGCGGCATTCAACCATGCGTGTGCACGGCGTCTTCCTGTAACCACAAGAAAACCACGACACCGCGCGTGTGTTCCCCCAGATGTCACACTGAAACCGGTCCAACGTCCGCGATCCCTGTGACGTGCGGAATCTGCCGAGGAGGGTGCCGGAATGAATCAGTGGGAGCCGACACTCCGACGGCTGTGGCGTGACAATACCCGGAACTCGCAGGTGACACATGTGGAGCGGCTGGCACGTGGCGACGGGGTAAGTGAAGACTGGCCAGCCTGGACACCGCCCCCGGTTCGTGAGCGGTTGTCAGCACTGGGAATCACGGCTCCATGGTCCCACCAGGTCGACGCCGCGAACCTCGCGCGCTCCGGTAGCAACGTGATCATAGCCACCGGTACCGCTTCGGGAAAGTCGCTCGCCTTCCTGCTCCCGTGTGCCGAGGCCATCGGGGACGGCGGCACCGTGCTCTACATCTCCCCGGCCAAGGCGCTCGCCGCCGACCAGCTGCGGGCCCTCACCGACCTGGGCCTGCCCGGCGTGCGCGCGGCCACCTACGACGGCGACACCCCCGGGCAGGAACGGGCGTGGATCCGCGCCCACGCCAACTACGTCCTGACCAACCCCGACATGCTGCACCACGCCGTGCTGGGGCGGCACGCGGCGTGGGCCGGCTTCCTGCGCCGGCTGCGCTACGTCGTGATCGACGAGGCCCACCGCTACCGGGGGGTGTTCGGGTCGCACGTCGCCCAGATCGTGCGCCGCCTGCGGCGGGTGTGCGCCCGCTACCGCAGCGAGCCCGTCTTCATCCTCGCGTCGGCCACCACCGGCACCCCCGAGGAGAGCGCCCGCCGCCTCACCGGGCTGCCGGTGCACGCGGTCAGCCGCGACACCTCGCCCCGCGCCGCCCTCAGCTTCGCGCTGGTCGAGCCCGAGCTGACCGATGAGAAGGGCGAGAACGGCGCCCCCGTCCGCCGCACGGCCACCGCCGAGGCCGCGTCCGTACTCGCCGACCTGGTGGCCGAGGGCGTGCGCACCCTGGCCTTCGTGCGCTCACGCCAGGCATCCGAGGTGGTCGCGCTGACCGCCCAGCGCACCCTGCGCGAACGCGGGCACGCACGGGCCCCGGTGGCCCTCGGTGCGCGCGCCGGGACGGAGGCGGACGCCGCGGGGCAGCACCGGGGCTCCGCGCGCGGACGCCCGGAAGGCCGGCGAGAGGAGGATCCGGCCGGGGAGTACCGGGACCCCGGGCAGGGGCGTCCCCAAGGCCAGGGAGAGCAGGAGGACCCGGCGGGGGAGCACAGCGGTCCCGCGCGAGGACACCCCGGAGGCCGCCTGGACGCCAAGGTCGCCGCCTACCGCGCGGGCTACCTGGCCCACGACCGGCGCGGCCTGGAGGCGTCCCTGCGCAGCGGCGACCTGCTCGGCCTGGCCACCACCAACGCGCTCGAACTCGGGGTCGACATCACCGGCCTCGACGCCGTGCTGATCACCGGCTGGCCCGGCACCCTGGCGTCCCTGTGGCAGCAGGCCGGACGGGCGGGCCGTGCGGGCGACGACGCCCTGGCCGTGTTCATCGCCCGCGACGACCCGCTCGACACCTACCTGGTGCACCACCCGGAGGCGATCTTCGGGCGCCCGGTCGAGGCCACCGTCCTCGACCCCGGCAACCCCTATGTCCTCGGCCCGCACCTGTGCGCGGCCGCGGCGGAGATCCCTCTGACGGCCGGCGACCTGGAACTGTTCGGACCCGCGACCGAGGACGTCCTGGCCGGGCTGGTCGACCGCGGCCTGCTGCGGAAGCGGCCGCGCGGCTGGTTCTGGACGAGGCGCGACCGGGCGAGCGACCTTGCCGATATCCGCGGCGCCGGCGGGCCGCCCGTGCAGATCGTCGACTCCGGCAGCGGGCAGCTCCTCGGTACCGTCGACGAGGCGGCGGCGCACGGCACCGTGCACGACGGCGCGGTGTACCTGCACCAGGGGCTGACCTATGTGGTCGAGGAGCTCGACCTCGACACCGGGGTGGCCCTGGTGTGCGGTGCCGCGCCCGAATACAGCACCTGGGCGCGCGACGTCACGGAGATCGAGATCCTGCGCACCCTGAAGGAGCACGCGTGGGGCGCCGCGGCCACCGTCCACTTCGGGGAGGTCGAGGTGACCCGCCAGGTGGTCGCCTTCCTCAAGCGCGACGTCCGCACGGGGGCCGTGCTCGGCGAACAACCGCTCGACCTGCCCGAGCGCACACTCAACTCCCGGGCGGTGTGGTGGACGCTCGCGCCCGAGGAGGCCGAGCGCCTGCTCGCGGGCGATGTGGAGCTGCGCGGCGCCGCCCACGCGGCCGAGCACGCCGCCATCGGCCTGCTGCCGCTGTTCGCCACCTGCGACCGGTGGGACATCGGCGGGGTCTCCACGGCCCTGCACGCCGACACCGGGCGATTGACGATCTTCGTCTACGACGGCCACGAGGGCGGCGCGGGTTTCGCCGAGCGCGGCTTCGCGGCGGCCCGCGCCTGGCTCACCGCCACCCGGGCGGCCATCGCCGACTGCGAGTGCCACGACGGCTGCCCCTCCTGTATCCAGTCCCCGAAGTGCGGAAACGGCAACGACCCCCTCAGTAAGTCGGGGGCGCTGAGACTCCTCGACGCCCTCCTGAGCACCCCCGCCTGACCGCGCGATACGCACCCTCCCGGGCCCGGGGCGACGCCGGAGGCCCGAACCCGGTGGACCGGATGGTCGCGGGTCGGGGCGGCCGCGGGCCGGTGAGGCCGGCCAGAGCCGGGGGGTCGGCGGTTCCGGAGCCGCTGATCGGCGGAGCCAAGATCACGGTGAGTGTTTCCCGTGAAACGTAGGGTGCGTCAAGGGTGAAAGCGGCAACGCGCGGCCGTGGATAACGGGCCATGGCCGCCCACAGTGTCGGTACAGGAGCGCGTCTTCACGAGCGACCGACAGCCGCCATGGGAACACCCGCTCCGAGCACGTGTCCGTTGTCCGGACTCGGAGCCCCGCCGCGCAGGATCGCGGCGATGCCGACGGCGGAGTACGCCATAGCCGCACGCCCTGAAGAGTGGACGTATCGAGATGGGCCACCGACCCGTCCTCTTCATCCGCTTCGCTAGTACTGGACGACCTTTGCCCCAGGGAAATCTCAGGCGGTCGGCAATGCCGTCGTCGACTGCTCGCCCAACCCATTCACGCGTAGTGTCTCCTGGAGTCAGACGGTCTCCACTACGACGGATTTTTCCGTTGAAGCCACCGTTTCACGGCATTTGATCGCATTGCTTGACGGTGCGTCCCACACGCTCGTCGGCATTCGGTAGGCGCCTGCGTCGCCGCGGACCTGCTGCGCAAGGGCGCCCGCGGCATCATCACGGCATCCCCCACTGACGTCTGGGCGTGGTTGAGCGGCCCCCAGCAGTGCGCGTATGCAGCGTTGGGGGCCGATGGTCCGTGGGTATGTCGGTCAGGGTATGGAGGGGAGCGTCCGACCGTGATGAGTCGGCTAACCGCCGGTGCCGATTCGGACAGCGACTCCGGTTTCGTAGTACCCGAACGAACCGGCGTCGAGCTGCGAGGCGGGGCCGCGGCAGTTGATGATCCCGTAGACGCGCACGGGAACGTCGAGCTGGTTGATCGCCGAGAGTCCCGGAGCGTCGGGTGCGTTAATGCACCGATCGTCATCGGGGTTGTCGTAGCTCGTGTTGTTGAGACTGATCCATCCCGAGGCCGCGAGCGCGGGGGTGGGGGCGGTGGCCAGGGCGGCTGCTGCTGCGAAGGCGGTGAGAATCGACGCGGTGCGTCGCATGCTGAACTCCGATCACGTTCCATCCATGTTGGTCACTTTCGTTAGCCGAATACGACGGTAGATGCGCATAGTCGAGCGGTTTTCGAGTGCCCATGGACCGTGGTCGTGCCAATGCGCGGGAATCGGCGGGGCCGGACCGAGCGCTTTCCGCCCCGCGCGAGCACGACGGGATGCCCCCGCTCGACCATCACGGCGAGCGTGGGCGCTGCCGCATGGGCGGCATCCGACCACCCTGTCAACCAGCCGAGATGGGAACCTCCCACCCGAGGCGGCCCGCGCGCGTCGCGTACCTCGACGCGTTGGGCCGGTGGTCGAGCCATGCCCTGGACTCTTGCCCGAGGACACCGTCGACCCGTGGCCCGTAGTCGGTCTGGAGCCGTTGAACCGCGGTGCCCGTCTCCGTCCCGTAGCCGCCGTCCGCCCCTACCGCGGCAGGGGATGGCCGGTTTCCATGAGGTCGAGCTGAGCGAGCCGGACGTCGCCACCGGAGGCCGTGAGCGGGGCGGGCCCGATGATTCCGGACCCGAGCCATTCACCCGGGCGATCGGTAGGGCATCGACCCATGCACGGGAGCCGGAGCCGACGGGCAGCCGAACCGTGGTGAGCGTTCCCGTGTAGGCGACGTGTCCGCTGATGGTGGTCCACGGGTCGTCGTGAAGGTCGGAGCTCGCCGTGGTGGCCGGGTGACCCGGGGGCACCGTGTGCGGTGTCCTGCCGGATGGTCGCCACGGGCTGTACCACCCGTACCCGAACGGTGAGCGCCTGCGCCGCGCGGCGTCGCCTTGCGTCACCACCACCGCGAGGGACTCCTCGGCCGCCAACGACGCCGACAGCGCCGTTTCGGCGGTGCTCGCGCCGACGGGGGGCGTGACCGAGCCGATCTCTGCGCGTGCGTGTGGAGCGGTGGCACCGCGGCGACCTCGTCCCGATCCGGCTTTTCGGGGACGGGACGAGATGGGCGGTGGAGTGTGCGGACTGCCCGTTGTTTCCCGTCGCCGCCTTCCCCGGGCGGGCGATGTCGTGTGTGCGCGGTCGGTCCGGGGCGGTTATCCACAGCTGTGAAGTTCCGCTTCCGCCGCGCGGTCGTCGACGCTCACCCTGGGTTCAGAGCGCGGGACACCGCCCCGCGCGCCCGGTCACCGGCCTGTTGGAGTCGTCGCCATGCCCGTCCCCCTGCTCCCCTCCTCCGTCCGCCGCCACATCGCCCGCATCCGCCGCCCCAGCCGCGCCGCACAGGATCGCGGCATGTCGACGGCGGAGTACGCCATCGGAACCGTCACGGCATGTGCCTTCGCCGCTGTCCTGTACGTCATCCTCACCAGCGCCGAGGTTCGCGACACCCTCACGCAGATCGTCACCGATGCGCTGCGCGTCGGCGGATGACAGCGGCGGGGTCACCGCCGAGATCGCCGTCGCGCTGCCGTCGCTGGCGCTCGTGCTCGCCGTGGCGCTGGCGGTCGTCCAAGCGGCGGCGGCGCACCTCGCGTGTGTCGATTCCGCCAGGGTCGGAGCCCGCGCGTTGGCGCGTGGGGAGTCCGATACCGAGGTGCTGTCGCTGATCGCCCGGGTCGCGCCCGAACCCGCCGAGGCCCGGCTCTCCCGGGGCGACGGCATGGCCCGCGTCACCGTGACCACACGGGTTCCGATCGGTCCGTCGTTCACCGTCCCCATCGTCGTCGGGGGAGAAGCCGCCACCCCGCTCGAACCCGGCACATGACCACCGCGGGAGCACCGATCGGCGAGGCCACGCATCCACGGTGCGGCCGGTCCGTCCTGGTCGCACCCCGAGCGGGGACCTTCGCGCACACCCACGACTCGGCGCCGTGTGGCGCACAAGGTGAATGGAGGCCCGCCATGCGGTGCGTTCCGCCGTCCAGGCCCGCCCGATCCGCAGCGGCAACGGGGACGCGTCGGCCCGGGCATGCAGACAACGGCCACCGGGTGGCCCCGACCCCCGGATCCGCATCCCTCCCACCCGCCGGCCCCCGGCTCCGCGGCCCGTCCTCTCCCCGCGGCCTCTTCCGGCCGCGCAGCGCGTCCCGGTTCCGCCGCGCGTCCCCGTCCGGGCCCGGGCCCGGACGGCGGTCCGAGAGGACGTCGCGCGCGGGAGCGGCCGAAGCGGCCACGGACCGCGGGTCGGGGACGGTCTGGACCCTCCTCCTGTGCGTCATCGTCTGGTGCACCGCGCTAGCGGTCGTGGTCGTCGCGGGTGTCCGCGTGGATCGCCACCGCGCTGCCACCGCCGCGGACCTCGCCGCCGTTGCCGGAGCACGCGAGGCCGCCCGCGGGACCCGTCCCGCCTGCGCCGCGGCGCGCGACGTCGCCGCGGCCAACGGCGCCCGGCTCACGTCCTGCACCGTCAGCGGCCTGATCCTGCACGCCGAGGTCAGCACGCCCACACGCACCTGGCCCGGCGCCACGACCGCCCGCGCGGCGGCCGGCCCCGTCGAGGCTCCCGGATGACGTCGCGCACTCCGACGAACGCGCGGCGCCGGTCGGGGGACCCCGCCCCGGTGGTCCGGCAGAACCGGCCGCGGCCGACCGGAAGCGGGTCCGGGGCCCGGTGCCGTCGTCTCCCGGCCCCGCCCAGCGGTGGCCGGACGCCACCGCCGCCACCGTTGTGCGAGCGGGCTCAGGTCCCGGTCGCCACAGGAGACCGGAGGTCCGAGGGTCGGGCTGATCGCCCCCGTCCACCGCCGGAGCCGGTGATCCGCCGACGCCCTGGCCCTCGGGGCCATCCCCGACGATCTTTGGAGGTCTCCGTGTCCAAGCGTGTCGACGTTTCCGGTGCCCGGGCCACGGCCATGGCCGTCTCCGCCATCGTGTTCTGTGGCGGGTTCGCCATGCCCGAGCGGGGAGGTGAGGCGGTTCCCGGCCTCGACTCCTTGGACGTCCTGGGCCGTGACGGACATGGCGAGCGACCGGACCCCGTGCTCGCGCCGAGCCCATCGGTCGACATCTCGCCGTCCCCGTCGTCCTCGCCGCCGCCGGCCTTCGACGTCCCGGGCGCCCACGGCTCCCCCGACGCATCGGGCGAACCGTCGGAGGACGCGGCCGGGGCCCTTCCGCCGGTGCCGTCCGGTGCGGCCGGCCGCCGGCCCCTCCTCCCATGGGAGTGGCCCCCGACTCCTCCGGTCCCCGACGCGGACGCCGTCGCCGACCTGGTCCCGCCCGGCATCCCCGGTCTTCCTGAGCCCTCGCTACCGGAGCGCAACCACGATCGCGCCCCCGTGATCCACGACCCTCCCGCCGCCAACGGCCCGGCCGAACCCCCGCCCGGCGGCGGTGCGGCCGACCACACTCCGGACGCGGCGGTCGGCGCGCAGGGCCCGCCGGTGGACGCGGCGCCGCCGTCCTCCGCGATGGCAGGCACCGACCGCACCGATACGCGCGACGATGCCGCAGGCCCCCACCCTCCGCATGCCGACCCGACCCCCTCCGACAGCGACATTCACCAGGGGGGACCGGACACCGGCGACACCCCTCCGGCCGCGGCGGCGGACGTGACCGACCCGCCGACCACCGCACCGCCCGCCGACCCGGCACGCCCCCCGCAGGCCGCGCCGCAGCCGATCGCCGGTCTCGGACACGGCTCCGCCGAGCCGTCCCCCCTCGCCGGGGGACGGCTCGCCGGAACACTCGCCGCGTGGACGCTCGCCCTGCTCGCCGCCGCAACGGTCGCTCTGCGGCTCACGGTCGGCTGGCCCCGGTTCCCGCCCCGCTACCTCGGGCGCCGCCGGGTCACCGGAGGGCGGGTCAGGGGGTCATCAGGCCCGAGATGAGCCCTGCCGCGAGCGGCACCACCCCGATGAGCACGAACGCCGGGAGGAAGCACACCCCCAGCGGGACCACAACGAGCACCCCCAGCCGCTGGGACCGCGCCAGCGCCCGATTCCGGGCGCCGGCGCGGATCTCCGCCGCCTGCCGGTGGAGCAGGTCGGCGACCGGCGCGCCGGTATCGGCTGCTCGGGCCACGACACGCCCCACCGCCGTGACGTCCGGCGGTCCCGCCACCCGGCCCCATGCGGTGCCGGGGTCGGCACCGAGCCGCAGGTGGTCGGCCACCTCCCCCAGGACCGCCCCCAGCGGTCCGCGCGTCGCCCTGGTGACCGCCGCCAGGGCGTCGGGCATGGCGCACCCCGCCCGCAGCCCGGCCGCCAGCAGATCCACGGCCATGGGCAGCTCCGCCACCATCCGCGCGCGTTCCTGGTCGCCCGGCCCCGACACGTCGCGTGCCAGCCGCCGCCACACCACGCCCGCCACCGGTATCCCGACGAGGATCCCCACGACGGGGCCGGCGATCAGCGCCAGGGTCAGCGCGGGCAGGATCGGGACCACCCGGAGAAGGGCCCCTCGGGAGCGGCCGTTCCGGTTCCGGGCGCGTTCCGCCCCGGGCGGCAGGGCGCGGAGCCTCGTGCGCACGGGGGCGCGGGAGGAGCCTGTGAGCAGCACCGCCGCCGCTACCCCGAGCGCGGCCACCCCGGCCTCCAGTGCCGGCATCGCTGCTACACCGCCCCATAGGCGGCCATGGCTCGGCGGACCATCCGCCGGGTCCACCACAAGCCGAGCACGTCGAGGGCGATCCCGGCGCCGAGGCACAGCAGGCCGGCCGGGGTACCGAACAGGAAGGCGAGCGGGGCGGTTCCCAACGCCGTGGACATCGCCAGCCCGAGCACGGGCAGCACGCTCAGCACGATCGCGGTGGTGCGCGGGCCCGATAGGTGGGCCCGGACCTCCTGCCGCGCGGCATCCTCGTCCGACAGGTTCTCCGCCAGGCGGTCGACGACGTCGGCGAGCCCGGCGCCGGTGCCGGCCGCCACGCTCCAGCACGCCCCCAGGTAGCGGAGCCCGGTCGCTCCGGGGCGCGTCGATGCTTCCTGGAGAGCGCCGGCGGGATCGCGTCCGCCCCGGGCCGCCGCCACCACGGGTGCGAGTTCAGCGGCGATGGGCGGGTCGAGGGCGTCGATCCCGGATTCGACGGCGGTCAGCGGTGCGCGCCCCGCGCGGAGTTCGGCGGCCAGGGCGCGGCACAGGTCGATGACCGCGCGCTCCCGCCGCCTGGCGGCCCGGCCCGATACACCGTCGACGTGCGTGCGCAGCCACGCGACGAGGACCGCCACGGCGGCCGGGAGCGTGTCCGTCCCTGAAAAGGTGCGCGTACCGGTCTGCCCGCCCGGGGCGCGGGCCAGAGCACCGCGCAGCCGGACACGCGTCGGCGAGGGCAGGGCGCGGACGATCACGCTTCCCGCGGCGCAGATGGACACCAGCCACCACCCCGTCTCCGCGCGGAGCAGCGGATCGATGAGACCGGTCGATGCGGTCACCCGTCCCACCGCCCCTTCGAAGCCGGCTCCCCCGCCCAGGCCCCTGTCCGACGATCGCACCGCCCTGTGCCCTGCGGATGGCGGGAACTCATCGGCCGGCAGGGGCTCCGCGGATGGCGCGGGCTTCGCCGAGTCCGCGAGCGGCGAACATAACGCGTCCCGGGTGCCGGGCGATCGCCACTGGACCGGCTCAACCGGAGCCGGCCCGGCCTGTTCGGAGAAAAAGGGGTGTCGGGGATGAGGATTCGCCCATGAGCGACGGCGGGGGAGTGTGACGGAGACGGTCGGGTCAGCGGATCGGCGGTGACCGGCGCTCGGCCAGGAGGCCGGGGCCGGACCGGTGACGCGGCGGATCGGCGGTGCGCGGCCATCCGCTCCGGCGCTGGGCGATCGGACATGGTGACTCCATGAATCGTCAGGCGGTGGACCGGGTCGAGGGCGGTCGAGGCGGGGCTGTGGGTCGGGATTCCGGCGACACCGGCGCGATGCGGTGCCTCGGTCCCTGAGATGGGACGGTGCGCGGGCCGCCGCGTGCGGGACGTGGAGGTCGATGAGGGGGCCCACGACGATCGGCGTGGTGGCGGGGCCGGGCGGGCCTGAGAGGCGTGAGGTGGGCCCGACGGGGCCAGGCGGGAATCCGGCCGTGTGGTGTTGTTCGCGAGGCGGCCTCACCGTGTGTTCCTCTCGGTCCTCGGCCGGGATCGGTGGGGGATGGTGATCACGGCCGCACGACGCAGGAGGGCACGGCGGGCGGTCGCCTGGCTTTTTCAGCAGGGGGCGGAGTTCCCCGGGCGGTGTGGGGAGAGGCCGATGCGGGAGGTGAGGGCGGGCAGGCCGTCGTGACAGGTGACCGTGCCGTCGGCGCCGAAGCGCACCGCCGGGACGGCTTCGACCAGGCCGGTCGGCGCGCGACGCACGACGCAGATCTCGGCGACGCGGCGGTTGGCGCCGGGGCCGCGGCGCAGGTGGACGATGACCACCCGGGTGGCGGCGAACTGGCTGTGCACGGCTTCGCGGCTGAGCCCCGCCGCGCAGCCCAGGGCTTCGACACGCGCCGGTACATCGGTCGCGGCATTGGCGTGGATCGTGCCGGCCCCTCCTTCGTGGCCGGTGTTCAGGGCCGACAGAAGGGTGACGATTTCGGCCCCCCGAACCTCGCCGACCACGAGCCGGTCCGGGCGCATGCGCAGCGCCTGGCGGACCAACTGGTGGATGCCGACCTCTCCGCTGCCCTCGATGTTGGGCGGGCGCGCCTGGAGGCGCACCACGTGCGGATGGTCGGGCATCAGCTCCGCGGAGTCCTCGACGAGGACCAGCCGTTCCCGGCGGTCGGCGAGCGAGAGGAGCGCCGACAACAGGGTCGTTTTTCCGGTGCCCGTGCCTCCGCAGATCAGGAACGCGGCGCGGGAGGCGATGAGCGCCGAGAGCAGGCGCGCGCCTGCGGCGGGCACCGCGCCGGAGGTGATCAGTTCGTCCAGGGAGAACACGGTCCGCCGGGGGAGCCGGAGTGACATGCAGGCGCCTTCGGGCGCGACCGGGGGCAGGACGGCGTGGAGGCGCGCGCCGCCGGGTAGCCGGGCGTCGACCCACGGTGCGGCCGAGTCGAGGCGACGGCCCGCTTGCGCGGCCAGGCGCTGGGCGAGCCGCCGGACGGAGTCGTGGTCGGGGAACACGATGCCGGGGGCCCGGCGCAGGCCGCCGCCGTCGTCGACCCAGACCTCTCCGGGGCCGTTCACCAGGATGTCGGTGATGCCGGGGTCGGCGAGCAGGGGGTCCAACGGTCCTGCTCCGGCGAGGTCGGCGCGCAGCACGCGGACGAACGAGAGCACCTCGGCGTCGCCGAGGACGCCGCCTTCGGCGCGGAGCGCGGCGGCGACGCGGGCCGGAGTCGGGTCGGCCGCTTCGCGGGCGAGGCGGGTGCGCACCGCATCGAGCAGGGCGGGGTCGGGAACCGGAGGGGAAGGGTCGGCGGTCATGACCGGGCGCCCCGTCGGCGGCGGCGGCGTTTCGGCGCGGCGCCGGAGTCCGCGGCCGGGCCGCCGACGCGGCCGTGTGTGGTCGCGGCCCTGCCGGAGCCGTCCAGGAGGGTTGCGACGATGCCGTCGGCGAACCGGGCCAGGGGCGAGGAACGGCGCCCGGCGGGCGGGTCGCCGCGATCCAGGGTCCGGGAAAGACCGGGTTCGGTGGGCAGCTCGCCCAGCATCGGGAGCTCCAGGGCGTGGGACACGGTTTCGGCGGGGAGGTCGGGGGAGGCACCGCGTACGACGATGCGGAGGTCGCCGTTGTGCTGCCGCAGCTGCGGCACGAGCCGGTGCGCGGACATGACGGCGTGCAGGTCGGCCGGGACGACGAGCAGCGCCGTGGTGCTGCGGCGCAGCGCCTCGCCGGATGCGGGGTCGATCGTGCGGGGAAGATCGACCACGACGAGTTCGGCGCCGCGTGCCGCCGACGACAGGACGGATCGCATGGCGGGCGCGGGGATGGGGATGGCGGGGCCGTGGTCCCAGGTGAGCAGCGCGCAGTCGCGGACGGTGGGGAGCGAGGTCCGTAGCGCGGCCCAGTTCATCCGTCCTTCGCGCGCGGAGAGATCGGACCACCTGTTGCCCCGGGCGTGCTCGCCGCCGATCAGGAGGTCGAGTCCGCCGCCGAGGGGATCGGCGTCGATCAGGGCTGTGCCGGCCCCGTACCGCCGGCCGGCCAGGGCCAAGGCGATGGCCAGCGTGCTCGCGCCGGCCCCGCCTCTACCGCCGACGACCGATACGACCGGCGCCAGGGGCGTGCGCGGGCCGGCGGATTCGGCGAAGAGGTCCGTGAGCCGGGGTTCGTCACGCGGTAGGCGCAGAACGGCGCGGGCGCCGATGCGGGACGCGGCGTCGGGTCTCGGACCGCTGCCGCGGGGTTCCTCGGTGTCGTCGCGTTCGACGATGACGACGAAGGGGTGCGGGTCGGGCTCCAGCGCGGCCACGCGTCCCAGGAGATCGGCTCCCACGACGACCAGGGACGCGCGCGGCCAGTCGCGACCGGCGTGCTGGGCCGTGTGGGCGACGGTCGGCTCGACGGCCGCCGCAGCGGTGAGCCGGAGCAGGTCGTCGAGGAGGTCGGGGTCGTCGGTGACGAGGAGGGGACGCGGTGGATTCGGGGCCTCCATGGAGCCTCCGTATGTGGTGGGGCGGCCCTGACGGGGCCGGGGTATATGGGGCTGGGCCTTGTGTGTGGCGGAGTGGCGGACGCTCGGAGCTGCGCGCAAACGGGCGGGCGGCGATGTGTGGCGGCGCTCATGCGCGGTGCGGGCGTGCGCCGCGCGGGGCAGGTGGTGCAGGCCGGAGCGACCGTAGGGGGCACCGCAGTGGTCGGTGGTCGCGCTCGGGGGATGCGTGGGTGCCGCTGCGGTGGGCGGGGGATCGTCGGTGTGTGTGGGCCGAGCCGGTGCTGCGATGACGGACGAGGGCCGGGGGAAGTGAGCGGGTCGGGGTGAGCGCGCTGTGCCGCGGAATCCGCGTGCGGCGGGGCGTGGCGCGGCGGTGTGCCTGGTGCCGATTCGAGGCGTGTGCTGCGCGGCGGCGGGGCGCGGGAGGTGCGACGCGAGGTGGTGGCCCACGTCCACCGTCCCTCATCCGGGCGCGCGGGCGAAAGTCGACCTTGCGACTTGTGGATAACGCGGCTCGGCGATCGCGTACCGGAGTCGCGGGCCCCGCCGCCGTCCCGATCGGGGCGCTCCGGCCGCCTCCTCCACGCCCGATCCGGCGATCTGCGCGCTCCACTCACCCCCGGGCCGGCCCGGGGGTGAGTGGAGCGCGCAGAAGCGGTCGGCGGGCAGACCGACGCGCGGCTTCCGGGTGCCGGCGGCGAGGCCGAGCCCCCCGGATCATCGCCCTCGGCGAAGGAGCCCGGCCTCGGCGTTCACTCCCTTTCTCACCGGCGTCCGGGTCGACACCTCCCCCTGATCCGGCGGGAGTGGCCGCCCCGGGGGCACACCGGCACAGCGGATGCGGCGTTGGAGAACGTGGCCGACCGCGATCCGCAGAGCCCTGATGCGGCGCGACCGGCGCCGCCTGGACACCGCTGCGAACCAGGCGGCGATCGGGATGCTCGCGGAGAACGCCCGGGTCCGCTCCGAATCCCACGGCGATCGCGTTCGGTCGCTATGGCGGTCGCCGAAGTCGAGGTGGATCGCACGGCACAGCGGGCGCCCGGTCGCGCATCGCGGACCTGTGGCTGCGCGCCCTCCGCGGTCGGTGCGCGGATCACGCGAAGGTCGCCGGCCGGCGGGTGGCCGGGTGCGGGAGCAAGGGCTCCTTGCCGGGCGGGAACGGCCGGCCCGCCGCACCGTGCCGCCGGCGGGAGGGCGAGCGCCGGTCCGGACGTCGCATCGCACGGGCCTCGCGACGTCGAGCCGATCGTGCCCTGCTCTTGGAGTGCGACGTTCGCAGTGGATCGGGCATCGGGGCCTCGACCGCGCCGGTGTACGGCCGGACGGCGCCCCCGCCCGCGGCGCTGCCCCGTTCGCGGGCCGGGTGAGGGAAGGGCGACGGCCCCCGCCGGGGGGTGAGCGGGGGCCGTCGTACGGTCCGGCCCCGGGGGGGTAGAGCCGGTCGCCGTATTCCAATCAGGTCGGGTTGGCCGCTGGAGAAGGGTTCCTGGGCCTGTCGCGGTGACCGGATCGCCGTGGACGCGCGAGGGGTGCGCCGGACGCACGGTGTGGGATACCGAGGGAGACCCGGGAATGCCGCCCGGCCGCGTATCCGGCGGCGGGGGAAGGGCGGGGCGACCCCGTTCTCATGGAAGTAACAGATATGACACGGTAGGTTACCATGCCGGTTTTGCGTGGTCGTGGGAAAAGTTTGACCGCGCCCCCGTTTCAGGGCGCCGCCGCCCGGAGTAGAAAAGGAGTGAGGGAGAGGTCGACCCCACCCGCACGAAGACCGGGAACCCACGCGCCACCAAGCCGCGGGAGGCTCGTCCAGACCAGGCTCCACCTGGTCGGACTACATCATTCGCACGCTTGATAGCCCGGTGGACGTGCTCGCGGCGGCGTCAGTGTTCGACCCGGACGGGCGGGCGCGGGCGCCGTTCGCATTCCCGGTGAACTTCGCAAATACCGCATGGTGCATGGCGGAGAACTGCGCTAAATGTGATTCAACTGAGACGAATGCCGCGCAGGTCGCAGGCCGGGCGCGGGGATCCCTGTGGCAGCGAACCCCGCCGTCCGCCGAACTGCCATGGGCCACTGCGGTGCGGGTCAGCCGCGCTTCAGTGCTTCACACGTCGCCAGGGAATCGCGGGCGCCGGCCGCCACGGCGTCGCAGCAGTGGATCACCCATGCGGCGACGCCCGCCGCCGTACCGGAGGTGTAGCCGCGCAGCGCGGGACCGTACCCGTCGCGCAGCTCGACGTGTCCTACTTCCAGCGGGACCAGCGACTTCGGGTCGAGCCCCCGCGAGATGAGGGTGAGCCGCTCCGCCGCCCGCGCCACCACGCCGTCGCCCCACCCGAACGGGCGCAGCACCGCCAGTTCGCCGTGCACGACGGCGCCCACGACGAGCGCGGGTACCGATGCGCGCGTGGCCATCAGCGCGTCCAGCCCGTCGAGCCGGGCCGCCACTTCGGCCGGTCCGGGCGCGGGCCCCACACCGAGTGGATCGGCGGCCGGCTCCCCCGGCGCCCGGGGACGGCCCAGCGACGCGGCGTCGACGCCGTCGGCGGCGGCCAGCGTGTGCAGCCGCGCCAGGACCTGGCGCGGGGCCTTGGGCCACGTGCCCGAGAGCACGCCGAGCTCGCCCGACACCCGCAACGCGCCCTTCACCAGCGGATCGTCGCCCTCACCGGCGCGCACCTGTTCCAGGGTGGCGTCGGCGCCATCGAGGACCGCGGATGCGCGTGCCCCGCGCAGGGCGGACTCCATGGACACCTCCGCGCTGCGCCGGCGCAGCACACGGTGGCCCAGAAGGCGGTCGACGACGGCGCGCGTCTCCTGAACGGAGGCGTCGACGCCGGGAAGCCGGGCGATCTGCTCAAGGGGATCGGCTGACACTGCGTTCACTCCTCGAACCTTACGCGCGGGTAACCCATGCGCCGTCCGTCTGCCCCCTTGTAACGGGCACTCCTCCTTGATGGAGTGGTCTCCACCACATATTCAGATCGTGGGACCGTGAACAGCAAGGAGAAGTAACCGTGGCTGAGACTCCCCGGGAGCAGGGACACGAGACGCTGTCCAACCTTCTTCAGGAAACGCGGCGGTTCCCGCCCCCCGCGGATCTCGCCGCCGCTGCGAACGTCAAGCCCGGCGACCTCGAAGCCGCCGCCGACGACCGGCTCGCCTTCTGGGAGGAGCAGGCGCGCCGGCTGCACTGGGACCGCCCGTGGGACAGCGTCCTGAACTGGAATCCGCCCTTTGCCGAGTGGTTCGGCGGCGGCAGGCTCAACGCCGCCGTGAACTGTGTCGACCGCCATGTCGACGCCGGCCGCGGCGACCGCGTCGCCTTCCACTGGGAGGGCGAACCGGGCGATACCCGCACCATCACCTACGCCCAGCTCAAGGACATGGTGTGCCAGGCGTCGAACGCCCTCCTGGAGCTCGGGGTGGCCAAGGGCGACCGGGTCGCGGTCTACATGCCGATGATCCCCGAGACCGTTGTCGCCATGCTCGCCTGCGCCCGCATCGGTGCCGTGCACATGGTGGTCTTCGGCGGCTTCTCGGTCGAGGCCCTGGGGACCCGGCTCGACGACAGTGAGGCCAAGGTCGTCATCACCGCCGACGGCGGCTACCGGCGCGGCAAGGCCAGCGGGCTGAAGGCGGCGGTCGACGACGCCGTACGCGACCGGCCGGCGGTCGAGCACGTCCTGGTGGTGCGCCGCACCGGCCAGGACGTCGAGTGGACCGAGGGCCGCGACGTCTGGTGGCACGACATCGTGGACCGCCAGAGCACGGACCACAGCGCCGAGGCCCACGACGCCGAACACCCGCTGTACATCATGTACACCAGCGGCACGACGGCCAAGCCCAAGGGCATCCTGCACACCACCGGCGGCTACCTCACCCAGGTCTCCTACACGCACTGGGCCGTCTTCGACCTCAAGGCCGACACCGACGTCTTCTGGACCGCCGCCGACATCGGCTGGGTGACCGGCCACTCCTACATCGTCTACGGCCCGCTCTCCAACGGCGCCACCTCCGTGATGTACGAGGGCACCCCCGACACCCCCCACCAGGGGCGCTTCTGGGAGATCGTGGAGAAGTACAAGGTCACCATCGCCTACATGGCGCCCACCGCGATCCGCACGTTCATGAAGTGGGGAGCGGACATCCCCGCCCGCTTCGACCTCAGCAGCCTGCGGGTCCTGGGATCGGTCGGCGAGCCCATCAACCCCGAGGCGTACATGTGGTACCGGACGAACATCGGCGGTGACCGCACGCCCGTTGTCGACACCTGGTGGCAGACCGAGACCGGTGCGATCATGGTCTCCCCGCTGCCCGGCGTCTCCTCCGGCAAGCCCGGCGCCGCGATGCGGCCGCTGCCCGGCGTCGTCGTCGACGTCATCGACGACGAGGCGAGGTCCGTACCCAACGGGGGCGGCGGATACATCGTGATCCGCGAGCCGTGGCCCGCCATGCTCCGCGGAATCTGGGGCGACCCGGAGCGCTACAAGAAGACCTACTGGTCGCGCTTCGAGGGCCTCTACTTCCCCGGCGACGGCGCCAAGCGCGACGAGGACGGCGACATCTGGCTGCTCGGTCGGGTCGACGACGTGATGCTCATCTCCGGGCACAACATCTCCACCACCGAAGTGGAGTCCGCTCTCGTCAGCCACCCCAAGGTCGCCGAGGCGGCGGTCGTGGGCGCCACCGACCCCGTCACCGGGCAGGCCATCGTGTCATTCGTGATCCTGCGCGGCGAGGCCGGCGAAGGCGGCGACGGCCTCGTTCAGGAACTGCGCACCCACGTGGGCGAATCGCTCGGCCCCATCGCCAAGCCGCGGCAGATCCTGGTCGTGCCCGAGCTGCCCAAGACGCGCTCCGGCAAGATCATGCGCCGGCTCCTGCGCGACGTCGCCGAGAACCGCACCATGGGCGACGTCTCCACGCTCACCGACTCCTCGGTGATGGACGTCATCGCGGCCAAGCTGCCCGACGCCAAGGGCGACGAGTAGCGGCGACCGGGCGGGCGGGGCGGCCCCGGCCGCCCGCCCCGCCCGGACCCCGCGTCGGCCCGCGCGTCCGCGCCCCCATCGCCTGCGGACGCCATTCCGGCGCGCACGCGCGGCGGATACGGCCAGGGCGGGGATGTGTGCAAGGATGCGGAGGACCCACGTCCCAGCGAAGGGAGCCGCCTCGATGCCCGAGACCCGATCGGGTGGCCAGGAACCGGAGTCCGAGGACTTCGACGCCGCTGAGCGCTCGCTCGGAGAGCTCTTCTCCGACGCCGGCGGCAACGTCTCGCGGCTCATCCGCCTCGAACTGGAACTCGCCAAGCTGGAGATCGCGCGCGACGCCGCCCAGATCGCCCGCGGCTCGGTCATGTTCATCGGCGCCGCGGTCATGGCCCACATGGTGCTGGTCCTCGCGTCGATCACCCTCGGCCTGGGTCTGTGGGCGCTCGGCCTCGCGGCCTGGCTCGCGTTCCTCATCGTCACCGTGCTCTACGTGCTGCTCGCCGGGCTGCTGGTGTTCCTCGGGAACAGCAGGCTGAAGAAGATCCAGGGGCTGCCGCGCACCGGTGTCACCATGGCCCGCACCATGGCCGTGCTGCGTCGCGAGCACCCCGCGGACTTCTGAGGGCCCTGATCGGCGGACCGAGCGTGACCGGGGAGACGGCGGTCCTCATCGACGGGCCGTGGACGCACCGCACCGTGACCGCCGCGGGCACCCGCTTCCACGTGGCCGAAGCGGGCGACGGACCCCTCGTTCTGCTGCTGCACGGGTTCCCGCAGTTCTGGTGGACGTGGCACGGGCAGTTCGCCCCGCTGGTCGACGCCGGGTACCGCGTGGCAGCGGTGGACCTGCGCGGCTACGGCGCCAGCGACAAGCCGCCGCGCGGCTACGACCTCATCACCCTGGCGTCCGACGCCGCCGGGCTGGTCCGCGCGCTCGGTGAGGCCAACGCGGCGGTCGTCGGGCACGCCACCGGCGGCCTGCTCGGCTGGACCATGGCCGCCTACCACCCCAAGTCCGTGCGGCGGCTGGCCGTACTGTCGATGCCGCACCCGCTGCGGCTGCGCGGCGCGATGCTCGCCGGGCGCCAGGGCTGGGCGAGCCGCCGTTTCTACGGCTTCCAGCTCCCCGTGCTGCCCGAGCGCCGGCTGCTCGCCGACGACGCCGCGCCCGTCGCCGCCATGCTGAGCGGCTGGTCGCGGCCGGGATGGCCCGACCCGGTCACCGAACGCCGCTGCCGCGACGCCTTCCAGGTCCCGGGGGTCGCGCACGCCTCGCTCGAAGCCCACCGGTGGCTGTTCCGGTCGCAGGCGCGCCCGGACGGCCACCGCTACATGCGGCGCATGCGGCGGCCCATCGCCGTGCCGACCCTGCACCTGCACGGGGCGCTCGACCCTTTCCTGCTCCCGGGCACCGCGCGCGGCTCCGGACGCTTCGTCGACGCCCCCTACCGCTGGCGCCTGATCGACGGTGCGGGACACTTTCCCCACCAGGAACAACCGGACCGGGTCAACCGGGCGCTCACGGGCTGGCTCGCCGACGCCGAGCCCGACACCTGACCGCCAGGGCGTCCGCTTGCGGTGGGAGGGTGTTGGGACCCGCCGTCGCTCCGACGGGGCCCGGACGCCGGCCCACCGGCACGGCATGCGCACCCCGCGGACCCGGCGGGGCGCACGGAGGCGGACTCCGGCGGCGGGCCGCCCGGTGCCCGTGCGGAGTCCCCTGAGGCCGGGCGGGTGGCACGGGCAGGACGGCGACCGGGACCGGGAACCGGGGCCGGAACCACGACGGGAACGGAGTGGCGCATGGGCGCGACGCAGGAGGGCGGACGGGACCGCGACCCCAGCGGGCGGGCGCAGAACCAGCGCCCCCGCGACCGCCTCGGCCGTCCCCTGCCCTACGGCTCCCCCGGGGTGCCCCGGGTCCCCGACGACGCGGTGTTCACCGCCCAGGAGGGCCTGGACGCGGCACAGCGGTTCCTCGACGACGGCTACGCCTTCCACGCCCACGAGGTGCTGGAGGCCGTCTGGAAGTCCGCGCCCGACGAGCAGCGGGAGCTGTGGCGCGGGCTGGCCCAGGTCGCCGTCGGGCTCACCCACGCCCAGCGCGGCAACCGCGTCGGCGGCGCCCGTCTGCTGCGCCGCGGGGCGGACCGGGTCGAGGAGTACGGTCCCCGGGCTCCCGAGGGCGTCGACGCGCAGGGCGCCGCCGCCTTCGGCCGGGGCGTCGCCGACGCGCTGGACCGCGGGGACGACGCGCCGCTCGACACCGCCGGCCTCAGGTTGAGGCGCGGCGGTACGCACCCGTCGGTCCCTGGCGGCGGCACGCCCGGTGGCGTGCGCTAGGACCGTGCGTTAGGACACATCTGCCCCGTTCCGCTGGCGAAGGGCGCCGCCGTCCGGTTGGCTGTGCGGTACGGGGGAACACCTTCGCGCCCGGACTCTCGCTCCGCTGCGGCCTCCTTCCTGCACCGCTCATTCCACGCTTGCGTTATTCATGCCTCTTTGAGCCGTTCATCCCTAATGCCCCGTTAATTAATGTCTGGCGATAAATGCTGGATTCCGTCCCGTATAAACTGAAATATCATACTTTGGAGATCACCGTGTGATCACATATCCACGGCGCGCCACATAACTTCAGGCCCTCCTCTCACGTTTCACGGTCGCGGTGCGTAGAATCCCCGACACCGTGCCCTTCGGAAACGCCGGTCACGGGAAGCTGAATATGTGTTGGTGGCACCCCGCATGACCCTGCACAGCGTGCCGTCGGGCTACCTGTTCCGGCCCAATCCGGACGGCGGCGTGCGCGAGCGCGGGGCCGGGACGTGCCCGTCTCAAGGAGGACGGTTTGCCTGGGCTCAGCCTCGCCGCCGAAAGCGGTCCGGCTCTGGCTCTGAACGGCATGGATCTCACGCTGGTCGTCGTGGTCTTGGCGGTGGCGCTGCTGGCGCTCGCCGTGGCCGGATGGCTGGTGCGTGAAGTCCTCGCCGCGGGTCAGGGTACCGAGCGAATGCAGAACATCGCGCTCGCGGTACAAGAGGGCGCAGCGGCGTACCTCAAACGCCAGTTCCGCACCCTCGCGATTTTCATCATCGCCATTCCCCTGCTGCTCCTGCTCCTCCCCGCCGACAGCGAATCGGTGCGTTACGGCAGGTCGGTGTTTTTCGCGATCGGCGCGATCTTCTCCGCTCTCACCGGCTTCATCGGGATGTGGCTCGCGGTGCGCGGAAACGTCCGCGTCGCCGCCGCCGCCCGTGAAGGCGGCGAAAGCGGTGAACACGCCGCAATGCGGATCGCCTTCCGCACCGGCGGTGTCGCCGGCATGTTCACGGTCGGCCTCGGCCTCGCGGGCGCGGCCATCGTCGTCCTCCTCTACCGCGGCGAGGCACCCCTCGTCCTGGAGGGCTTCGGCTTCGGCGCCGCCCTGCTCGCGATGTTCATGCGTGTCGGCGGCGGCATCTTCACCAAGGCGGCCGATGTCGGCGCCGACCTGGTGGGCAAGGTCGAGCAGGGCATCCCCGAGGACGACCCCCGCAACGCGGCGACCATCGCCGACAACGTGGGCGACAACGTCGGCGACTGCGCCGGCATGGCAGCGGACCTCTTCGAGTCCTACGCCGTCGTCCTCGTGGCGTCGCTGATCCTCGGCCGGGTGGCCTTCGGCGTCGAGGGACTGGTGTTCCCGCTGCTGGTCCCGATGATCGGCGTCCTCACCGCGATCATCGGCATCTTCGTCGTGCGGCCGCGCTCGCGCGACAAGAGCGCCATGGCGGCGATCAACCGCGGCTTCTTCATCTCCGCGATCATCTCCGCGGTCCTGGTCTCGGCCACCGCCTACGTCTACCTCCCGTCGAGCTTCTCCGGACTCACCGGGGTCGACGACCAGACCGCCGCGCTGGACGGCAACCCCGCCGTGATCGCGATCGGCGCGGTGCTCGTCGGCCTGGTCCTGGCCGCCGCCATCCAGGTGCTCACCGGCTACTTCACCGAGACCGACCGGCGCCCGGTCCGTGAGATCGGCGAGAGCTCCGAGACCGGGGCCGCGACCGTCATCCTCTCCGGCATCTCCGTCGGGCTGGAATCGGCCGTCTACTCGGCGGTGCTCATCGCCGGCGCCGTGTACGCGGCCTTCCTCATCGGCGGCGTCTCCGTCACCATCAGCCTCTTCGCGGTGGCGCTGGCGGGTACCGGCCTGCTGACGACGGTCGGCGTCATCGTCGCCATGGACACCTTCGGACCGGTCTCCGACAACGCTCAGGGGATCGCGGAGATGTCCGGCGACGTCCAGGGAACCGGCGCCGAGGTGCTGACCAGCCTCGACGCGGTCGGCAACACCACCAAGGCGATCACCAAGGGGATCGCCATCGCAACGGCCGTCCTCGCCGCCACCGCCCTGTTCGGCGCGTTCCGCACCTCGGTGGAAGGGGCGCTGGGCGACGCCGCGAGCGGCTTCAGCCTCTCCATCGACCAGCCGAACGTGCTCGTGGGCGTCATCCTCGGCGCCGCGGTCGTCTTCCTCTTCTCCGGGCTGGCGATCATGGCGGTCGGCCGCGCGGCCGGACGGGTCGTCATGGAGGTGCGCGAGCAGTTCCGCACCCGCCCCGGGATCATGGACGGCACCGAGAAGCCGGAGTACGCGCGGGTCGTCGACATCTGCACCCGCGACTCCCTGCGCGAACTGGTGACCCCCGGCCTCCTGGCCGTGCTCACCCCGATCCTGGTCGGGTTCGCGCTGGGCTACGCCCCCTTGGGCGCCTTCCTCGGCGGGGCGATCGCCGCCGGGACGCTCATGGCGGTGTTCCTCGCGAACTCCGGCGGCGCCTGGGACAACGCGAAGAAGCTCGTCGAGGACGGCCACCACGGCGGCAAGGGCTCAGAGGCGCACGAGGCCACCGTCATCGGCGACACGGTCGGCGACCCGTTCAAGGACACCGCGGGGCCGGCCATCAACCCGCTGCTCAAGGTCATGAACCTGGTCGCGCTGATCATCGCGCCGAGCGTGGTGATCTATGCGGACAACATCGCCCTGCGCGTGGGGATCACGGTGGTGGCGGTGGCCGTCATCGCCGGAGCGATCGTCTGGTCCAAGCGCCGCTCCTCCGACGGTCCGGCCTCCGGGGCGCCGGTAGCGGGCGGTGCGGACGCCGGGACCGGTACGGCGGCCGCGGCACCCGGTCAGGTCTCCGGCGGCACGCCCGGGGCGGACGACAACGCGGACGTGCCCGGCATCGACGACTCCGAGCCGGCCGGCCGCAAGGAGCAGGCGCACGCGGGCGAGGGCGGTACGAACTGACCCCGTGATGTGCCCCCGGGCACACCCAGTCGCCTCGCGCGTGGCCGCCGGATCCCCCAGGACCCGGCGGCCACGCCGTGTCATGCGGCCATAGCCGGGACGCGACCCCCGTGAAGTGCTGCGGTCCGCGGGGGAGGAGTGGCGTCGGAGGGTGAGTGGCCGGGACGGAAGAGGCAGGTGGGAGGGGCGTACGACCGTGGAACCGGGTGGGGTGGGGCGGGGGCGGGGTGCGCCGAGCAGACCATAGGCTGACCTGAGCAGCGTCCACGCCAACGAACAGCGAGTGAGGAGCGCGGTCCCGTGTCCGGAATGAAAGGGCTCGCCATCATCATGGGGGTCATGTTCGGCTCCCTGGCCCTCATGGCCGTCGTCGCAACGGTGCTGTCGCCATGAGCCGGCGACTCGTCATCCTGCGGCACGCACGTGCGGAACACGGGTTCACCGGTCCGGACCATGACCGGACCCTGACACAGGGCGGACGCGTGCAGGCGGTCGACGCGGGCGGGCGGCTGGCGCTGGGGGGACTGGTTCCCGACCACGTCATCTGCTCCACGGCCGTACGGACCCGCGAGACGCTGGACGCGGTGCTGGGCGAGCTGCCGACGCGGCCGACCGTCGAGTACGAGGGGTCGGCCTACTCGGCCGATCTCGACACCGTCTTCGGGCTCATCAATGCGGTCGACCCAGAGGTGGGAACCCTTCTGCTCGTGGGCCACAACCCGACCATGGCCGACCTGGCGTCGGCGTTCATGGACGATCCGGGACTGATCTCCTTCCCGCCGGCGAGCATCGCGGTGGTCGACCTGGAGGTGGAGTGGCTGTACGCCGCCCCGGGGACGGGCAGCGGCCGCGTTCTCGACGATGAGGGCTAGACGACGGGCGGCCGCCGTACGGCGGTGTAGCGGACGTAGCCCGTGGGCCTGCACTGATTCCGCGGGCAGGCCCCGGCTCTGAGCGTCGCCGGAAATTTCTTCCGCGTTCAGGTTGGCGACCGGCGGGACAGCCGCTATAGTCGGTCGAGTCGCCTGGCGCGGGCTTGTGGGCCTGCGGGCCGGGCGGTGGTCTTCTCTCGGCCGATCCGCACACCGTCTGGTGGGCGGGGCCGCATCCGGTTGGTCGTTCTGGTCTTCGAGTGGTGTTCTCGGTGTGGCATACTCATGCCGTTGCTGAATTCGCTTCTCGGAATGATCGGAATGGTCGTTGTCCGGGTGTTTTTCGGGAATTCGCGGTTGATCGCCGGTTTGGCGGGCGGCCGGAAAGCCTGATAAAGTGGAGACACAACAGCAGGACGGAAGCTCCGCCTCTGCGGAAGAGCCTCGGGAATTCGCTCCTTGTGGGTGGTTCGGGCTTGTACGGGATGAGCGGTTGTTTTTTGAGAACTCAACAGCGCGTGTTTGTTTTTCTTTAAGCCAAAGTTTGTTTTGGCCCCGTGGACACTCTTTCGG
>NZ_JBHSFQ010000019.1:0-124458 GCF_042653925.1 Nocardiopsis mangrovi | reverse complement strand
AGCGGCCTGCCCAGCGCCTGGCGGTGCTCACGCTGGTCTGGAAGCGGTCGGCGGCGCGTCGGAGCGGCCAGCCGTCATCGACCACGCAGCGGGCCAAGGCCAGGCGCCCGGCGGGTGTGAGGCGGGCATTGGCGTGGGTAGTGTGGGCCACGGAGGGCCTCCTGACCTTCTACAGGTGTTGATCTTCGACAATCCACACCTATGTCGGAGGCCCTCTCTTGCTGTCAAATCGCCGCCGGGCTGTACCTAACCTCTGTGATCAGTACACCTAGGACCGCGCTACGACCCGCCGGAAGCCCCCGCGGCCGGGGCTGCGGAAGGGGCCGGGCGGGCGGGGGTGGGCACGATGGCCGGTGCCGGAACGGCGGCCGTGACAGTGGCGGCCGCTAGTTTCGGCCGCATGGCCGAATCCTCCGAATACCTGTTCACCCACCCCTCCCCCGGTCGGGCCGGGGCGGAGACCGGCGGCGTCCCGGGCCTGCGCGTCATCCCCGGCTGGCTCGGCCCCGGCGCATGCACGGCCCTGCTGGAGTGCATCGACTCCGCGGAGTGGTCGACCGAGCTGCGCCGGCGCGTGCAGCACTACGGCCGCCGCTACGACTACGGCCGGCGCGGCGTGGCCGCCGACCCCGCCGCCCCGGCCGCCCCTCCGCTGCCCGGCCCGGTGCGGGCGCTGGCGACGCGCCTGATCGACGAGCGGGTCATGGACGCCGAAGCCGACCAGGCGATCGTCAACGAGTACCTGCCCGGCCAGGGGATCGGCCCGCACGTCGACTGCGTCCCCTGCTTCGGCCCGGTCGTCGCCTCCGTCTCGCTGGGGTCGGCGTGCGACATGGACTTCACCGATCCCGCGGGCGGTGCCAAGATCGCGGTCCGCCTCACGCCGGGCAGCCTGTGCGTCATGTCCGGTCCCGCCCGGTATGAGTGGCGGCACGGCATCGCCGCCCGCAAGAGCGACCCCGGTCAGGCGGGCCGCGTCCAGCGCGGCCGCCGGGTATCGGTGACCCTGCGGACCGTGGCCGGTGCGGTCGGCTGACGCGCCCCGCGCCGGGCGGCGCGCATGGGCCCGCCACCCCCGTGTCGGCCGGACGGGGGTTCCACCGCGTGCTGTGGGACGGCGGTGCCATGTCTCCGAGCATCCACTTTCCACATTCGCATCAACTTGCCAATTTGGAAAGTAGTTGCCACCATGGACAGCACCGAGACGAGAGCGAGGCACCCCCATGAACGCAGCGATGAACCGGGACCAGGCGCAGCAGGCCCTGGCGACAGCCGAGGCCGCGGGCGGCACCGCCGCGCGGGGCGGGCGGTGGTACGCCGGCTTCTCGGTCGCCTACGCCGCGATATCGGTCGGACTCACCCTCACGGTGGGCCTCGCCCCGAGTCTCTGGGTGATCGGCGGCGCCACCGCCGTCTCGCTGGCCGCCATCGGCGCGCTCACCGTCTACGCCCTGCGCAGGCCGGTCGCGCCGCGCCGGTACGCCGCACTGCACCTGTGCTCGATGGTCGCGTGGGGCGCGATCTACATGGTCGTGCTGATGGGGGGCACCGGCGGCTTCAAGGGCGACCTCGCCTGGTGGGTGCCCGGCGCGCTGCTCACCGCCGTTCCGCCGCTGGTGGCGGCGGCCGTCTCGGCGCGACGCCCCGCCGTCGCGGCGGCACGATGAGCCATCCCCGCTCGCGGCTCGACGGCGTGATCCACGCGCCGGTGCGGCTCTCCATCGTCGCCGCCCTGGCAGCGGTCGACAGCGCCGAGTTCAAGTTCGTGCGCGAGACCGTCGAGATCTCCGACTCCGCGCTGTCCAAGCAGGTCTCCACGCTGGAGGAGGCCGGGTACGTGCGCGTACGCAAGTCCTTCGCCGGCCGGCGCCCGCGCACCCACCTCTCCCTGACACCCGAAGGACGCGCCGCGTTCGACCGCCACGTCCGGGCACTGCACGACATCGCGTCGGGGGCCACGCTTCCCGACCCGGTACCCGACGGCGGCGAGGGCGCCGCTGGACCGGCGTGAGCGCGCCGTCCCGGGCCGGGACACCTGCCGGTGTCACGGCCCGAGGCTCCCCGGGGCCGCGCCTGTCTTCGGGCCGGAACCCCGTCGACGTCCCGCCCGCCCGCGCCGGTTACGCGGAGCCGGACCCGCCGCCGTGCGCGGGACCGTCGTCGTCCGGTGACCAGACGGCCAGCGCGCGCAGCGCCTTCTCGGCCGCCGACCCCGGCTCGGCGGCGTAGGCCACCAGCCACTGAGCGGCCTCGCCGGCCACCTTGAGCGTCTGGAAGTGCAGCGACACCTCCCCCACGACGTCGTTGCGGATGCGGATGGCGCCGCGGCTCCTCTCCCGCACGTTGTGGTCGTCCCACATCTCGCGGAACCGCTCGCTCGTCCGCGACATCTCCGCCACGAGACCGGAGAGCCGCGCGTCGCCGGGGTGCAGGGCCGCCTGCATCCGCAGGTGCGCGACGGTCTCGCTGGCCTTGCCCGCCCAGTCCGGGAAGATGGCCTCGGCGCGCGGGTCCTCGAAGGCGAGCCGCACCCAGTTGCGGCGCTCGGGAGGCAGGGCCCCGAAGTCGAGGATCAGCCGCGTGGCGAGGGGGTTCCAGGCGAGGATGTCGGTGCGGTGGTCCAAGACGTAGGCGGGGTTGGCCCGCATCGTGTCCAGCAGGAAGCGCAGGTGCGGAGTGACCGTCCGCCGCGACGGCCGGGCCCGGCGAACGGGCTTGGCCAGGCTGAACAGATAGCTGCGCTCGTCGTCGTCCAGCAGCAGCACCCGCGCCAGGGCCTCCAGCACCTCGTCGGACACGCCGCCGGTGCGGCCCTGCTCCAGCCGGACGTAGTAGTCGACGCTCACGCCGGCCAGGTGCGCCAGCTCCTCACGGCGAAGTCCCGGGACCCGCCGCCGGGTGCCGTAGGTCGGCAGCCCGACATCCCCGGGGCCGATCCGCGCGCGCCGCGACCGGAGGAAATCGCCCATTCCGCTGTGCATACCCCTCAGTATCATGCGCCCCGCCGACGCCGCGCCCCGCGAAAGCCGTGACCAGGCACAACGCGGAGTGGGGGGCGCTGGGCAGGGCTCGGCGGCGCGCGTGGCGTGGATCGGCCGGATGTCCTGGACAGTGCTCGGCGCTGCGCCTGGAACGCGTGCCTGGGGACATCGTCGGCGGGGTGACTGATTACGGCGCTGTCGGCGGGCGACCGAGCGGGCTCCCTGGGTGTGCAGCGGGGCGCGACCGCCGGGGCCCACGCGCGTACCCGGACGAGTCGGATCCTGGTACCACCGGACCTAGGACACGCCGCACCCTGGGTAGGAGACCGGGCTCGGAGCACAGTATCCGGCATGAACATCGCGGATATGCGGATCAGCAGGCTCGGGTTCGGGACGTGGGCGATCGGCGGCGACGGCTGGCACTCCACCTGGGGTACCACCGACGACGCCGACTCGGTCGCCGCGATCCGCCGCGCGGTCGGCAACGGCGTGAACTGGATCGACACCGCGGCGGTGTACGGACTCGGCCACGCCGAAGAGATCCTCGCCCGAGCATTGGCCGGGCTTCCCGCGAGCGAGCGCCCATACGTCTTCACCAAGGCGGGGCTGGTGTGGGACGAGGAGCACCCGTCGGCCCCGGCCCGGCGCATCATGCGGCCCGACAGCGTCCGCCGCGAAGTGGAGGCGTCCCTGCGCCGGCTCCGCGTCGAGACCATCGACCTGTACCAGGTGCACTGGCCCGACGACGGCGGGGCCGAGTCGCGCGCCACGACCGGCGTCCCGGCCGAGCGGGTGACGCCGATCGAGGAGTACTGGCAGGTGATGGCGGACCTCAAGGCCGAGGGCAAGGTGCGGGCCATCGGGCTGTCGAACCATGGCCCTGCGCTGCTGACGGCGGCCGAGGCGATCGCCCACGTCGACGCCGTCCAGCCGGCCTTTTCCGCCATCAACCGGTCCGCGGCCCCCGACATCGCGTGGGCGGCCGAGCACGGCACGGCCGTCATCGCCTACTCGCCCATGCAGTCCGGCCTGCTCGGCGGAACGTTCTCCCGCCAGCGGATCGCCACTCTGGCGGAGGACGACTGGCGCCGCGACAGCCCCGACTTCACGGACCACCTCGACCGCAACCTGGCGGTCGCAGAGGCGCTGCGCGACGTCGCCGAGCGGCACGGCACGACGGTCGCGTCGGCCGCGATCGCGTGGGCCCTGGCCTGGCCAGGAGTCACCGCCACCATCGTCGGCGCCCGCACCCCGGAACAGGTCGACGGCTGGTCGGACGCCGATCGGATCACCCTGTCCACTGAGGACATCGCCACGGTCACGACCGTCCTACAAACGACGGGAGCCGGAACGGGCCCGGTCACCCCGTGACTCCGTGACCGCGCCGCCCGACCGGCCACGCCGACCAACGGACCCACACGTCTCGGGCGGAAGGACGGCCTCCCGAGACCCCCGAAAGGGTGCACCCGGCTGCGGCCGGGTGCACCCTCATCGCCTCGATCCACTGGAGCAGCGAGGCCACACGGCTTCCCCGCGGGTGCGGGGCGGACCTCGCGTTCGTCAACAAGCACGCAACCGTGTTCGGGCCATCCCCGCGGGTGCGGGGCGGACACCGAGCATCTTCCCGAACCACCTGGTGAGATCGGGCCATCCCCGCGGGTGCGGGGCGGACACTAAATGACCTGGGGCTTTACGGCGGCCGAATACCGTTCGGAAATCGGCGTCGAGGTCCGATCCCTAGGCTAGCTGTAGGTGGGAATCCCCGCCTCCCGGGCTTGTCCTGAGTTCGGTGGGGACGTGTCGCGATCGTCCGCACGGCCCGCCGTTCGACGCCCCCAGACGCCTCGGAACAACCCTCTGGGCAGGGGCGACATCGCGGGGAAATCTTGAGGGTGTCATTCTGGAGCGCAGTCGGCCGTGGACGGTCGCTGGTAGGGAATTGAGGATTTCACGATGGCGCTCCTGACTCGGATCGCGGATGCCACTGGACGGTGGTTCGCCGCGCTGATTCTGATCGGTCTGGTGGCCGGGCTGGTTGTGCCCGATCAGGCCGCTCAGCTCTCGCCGTCGGTTCCGCTCCTGCTCGGCGTGATCATGTTCGGCATGGGGCTGTCGCTGCGCCCGGCCGACTTCGCGATCATCGTGACCCACCCGCGCGCCGTCCTGGTCGGTATCGCCGCCCAGTACACGATCATGCCGCTGCTCGGCTTCGGGGTGGCCTGGGCGCTGGACCTGCCGGCGCTGCTGACCGTCGGCATGATCCTGGTGGGCGCGGCGCCCGGCGGCACCGCGTCCAATGTGATCGTCTATCTCGCGCGCGGCGACGTGGCGCTGTCGGTGGCGATGACGTCGATCTCGACCCTCCTCGCCCCCGTACTCACCCCGCTGCTCGTGCTGTGGCTGGCCGGGTCGACCCTTCCGGTGGACGGCGCGGGGCTGGTCGTGTCGATCCTCCAGGTCGTGCTGGGCCCGGTGCTGGCCGGTCTACTCGTCCGCCTGGTCGCCACGCGCCTCGTGGAGCGGGTGCTGCCGCTCCTGCCCCTCGTCTCGGTCGGCGGGATCGTGCTGGTGGTGGCGGCCGTGGTGGGTGCCAACTCCGAATCGGTCCTGAGCACCGGGCCGATCGTCGCGCTCGCCGTCATCCTGCACAACGGGATGGGCCTGGCCCTGGGCTACGGCGCCGCCCGGCTCACCGGCCTGCCCGAGACCGCCCGGCGGGCGGTCAGTGTCGAGGTGGGAATGCAGAACTCCGGCTTGGCCGCCACGCTGGCCGCCGGGCACTTCGCCCCACTCGCCGCTCTCCCGGCCGCGCTGTTCTCCGTGTGGCACAACCTCTCGGGAGCGCTGCTCGCCACGTACTGGGCGCGGCGCACCCTCGCCGCCGAATCGGGCCCCGATGCCGGTGCGGATTCAGGCCCAGCGGCAGGAGACGGCCCGTCGACAGGGACGCCGTGACTCGGCCGGAGCCGGGGCACGGAGCCGCGTCCTTGCTACAAGGTGACCGCCGCGGTCAGCGGCGGTCACCCCACTCCCGTCAGCGTTGGGACGACCCCCGCGGTAAACGGCAGGCCGACCGCCCGTTCAGCGGCGGGCGTTCAGCGCGAGGACGCTGACCAGGTCGTAGGCGACGTGCGACGCCGCGGTCGACGTGATCTGGGCGTGGTCGTAGGCCGGGGCGACCTCGACCACGTCCGCGCCCACGATGCGGCAACCCGCCAGACCGCGCAGGATCTCCAGGAGTTCGCGGCTGGTCAGCCCGCCGGCCTCCGGGGTGCCTGTGCCCGGCGCGTGGGCGGGGTCGAGCACGTCGATGTCGACGGAGACGTAGAGCGGGCGGCCGCCGATCCGCTGCCGCAGGGCGTCGGTGATCTCGTCGACCCCCTTGCGCATGACGTCGGCGGAGGTGACGATGCCGAACCCGAAGCGGCGGTCGTCCTCCAGGTCCTTCTTGCCGTACAGCGGCCCGCGCGTGCCCACGTGCGCGATGGCCTCGGTGTCGAGGATGCCCTCCTCCACGGCCCGCCGGAACGGGGTGCCGTGGGTGTAGGGCTCGCCGAAGTAGGTGTCCCAGGTGTCGAGGTGGGCGTCGAAGTGCAGCATGGCGATCGGGCCGTGGCGGCGGTGCAGCGCGCGCAGCAGCGGCAGCGCGATGGTGTGGTCTCCGCCCAGTGTGACCAGGCGGGTCCCGGTCCCGGTGAGTTCGGTCGCCGCCGCGTCGATGGTCTCGACGGCGTCGCCGATCGAGTAGGGGTTGACCGCGATGTCGCCGGCGTCCACGACCTGGAGTTCGGCGAACGGGGAGACGTCGAGCGCCGGGTGGTAGGGGCGCAGCAGCCGGCTGGCCTCGCGGATGGCGGCGGGCCCGAACCGGGCGCCGGGACGGTAGGAGACCCCGCTGTCGAAGGGGACGCCGACGACCGCGATGTCGGCTCGATCGACCTGGTCCAGCCGCGGCAGCCGCGCGAAGGTGGCGGGGCCCGCGAAGCGCGGCACCCGGCTGGAGTCGGTGGGGCCGATCGGGGTGGTCATGTGCGGGGTCCTTAGGGTTGTAGGTGTCTGGAACTGAGGTTCCGGCGCCCAGAGGGGCCGGGTGTGGCTGATGTGCGGTTGCCCGGCTCCGCGCCGGCGTCGCGGTCACCGGTCCGGGCATGCCTGCTCCGGGGCTGCTGCGTGGCCAAGCGCAGCATATCCGGGCCGGTCAGGTGGGGTGATCATGCCTGGCCGGAACACTGACGGGCGCGCGTGGCGGCCCGGCGCCGGCATCGCCCGCCGATGAGGTGGCCGGAGTGTGGTGGGAGGCGACATCGCATCGACATTTCCCTCGGCACACCCGGAACGGGTGGCCGGAATCGTCTGCGTCGGCACGTACCTCTCCGGCACCCGACTGCGCGAGCTCGGCGGGTCGGCGCGGGCCCTGACCGACGGCGTCGCCACCCCCTCGGCCCGCGTGGGGTTCTACACGAGCGTGGGCCTGCCCGAGCGCATAGCGATGGAGGCCGCCACGTGGCCGCTGTACGCGCTCGCCGCGAACGCCGAGGCCCATGTGCACCACGACATCAGCGAGCCGCTACCCCGACATCGCCGTCCCGACCCTGATCGTGCACGGCCAAGGCGACGCGGCCCCCATCCAGCCGTGCGCCACAGCAGCCGAGGCACTCCTGCCCGGCGCCTACCACTTACCCCGGGCTGAGGCACCGAACAGGACCACGCACCTGTCCGACGAACACCTGGAACACTGCTCCGCCCGAGTACGCCGACGACGCATCCGCGACCCACCGCGGCTCCGGACAGCCCCGTCCGCACAACCACGTGAGACATCGTCTGCCACCACCGGCTGCGGGACGGTGGCAGATCCCGGCCTCGGGACGTACGACCCAGACGCCGGCTGCCCGGCGCTGCCCCACAGGGTCGCGCCGGGCACATGATCGCGTGCGACCGCGACCTCCCCGGGACTACTCGGTGTCGGCGCCGCCCTGAGGACCCGTGCGCTGCTCATCCTCCTCCGGCGGTGTCGGCGAGATGTCGGCGATCGCGGTCGCCAGCTCCTCTCCGGCGGCCGCGGCGCCCTCGTCGCCCGCGGCCTCCGCCCGGGAGACGGCGGATTCGAGCAGGGAGTCCGCGGTGCCGCTCTCGACCAGGTCGGCGTAGAGGTCGGCGTACGCCTGCTCGTAGAGCTCGCGGAAGCCGTCGTTCTCCAGGAACCTGTCCTTGAGCGCCCCGCTGCCGCCCATCCCCACGCCGCCGCCGGCCGCGTCGCCCTGCCCCGGCATCTGTCCGGGCGGCTCCATGCCCTCGGGAAGCTCCATGCCCTCGGGCGGTTCCCCGCCCCCGAACATCATCGGGCCGCCCGCCCCGTCCTCGGGGATCTCCATACCCTCCGGCAGCTCCATGCCCTCGGGAAGCTCCATGCTCGTGAACGACAGGTTCAGGTCCCACGACAGGACGGTGAACCGGCCCTCATCGGTGTCGTACCAGAGGTAGTAGTTGTTGCCGGGGCCGTCCATCGCGTCGCCGTTGGACATCAGGTCCTGGAGGGCCAGGTAGCGGGCGAAGGAGTCCACGTCCACGTGGGAGTCCAGCTCGCTCGCGAAGGTCTCGTCGTCGGACTCGTCGACGAAGCGGAGCAGGTCCATGATCGGCTGCATGTCGTAGCCGCCCTCCGCGTTGACCTGGCGGAACGCCTCCTCGTAGTCGGTGGGGTCGTCGCCCAGGTAGTCGAAGGAGCCGCCGGCGCGGCCCTTGTAGAGGACGCCGTCGCCGTACCCGTCGGCCCAGGCCGCGTCGGGCGCGTCCAGCAGGATGCGGGAGACGGAGTCGCCTCCGTTGACGGCGACGGAGGTGAACGTGTAGTCCTGCGTCGTCTGCCCGCCGGCCGCGGTGAGGTCGAGCGCCAGCGCCTCGTTGAGGGCGGTGCCGGACGTCGACGTCGCCGGGCGCAACGCGATCTCCGTGTGCCCCTGGTAGGCACGCCCTTCGACGAATTCGTTGAAGCTGATCAACCAGGGAAGCATCTCGGGCTCGTCCTCGGACAGGGTGACACCGCCCGGTCCCATGCGGACCATCGGGCCCTCCTGCTGCTCCCCGTCCTGTTCGGATCCGCCCTGTCCTTCTCCCTGCTGCTCTTCCCCTTGCTGCGGGTCTTGCTGCGTTTGCTGCTGGGCCTGGGGCGCGGCGCCCTCTCCCTCGGGCGGTGCCGCCTGCTCGGCCGCGCCACCCTCGGCGGTGTCCCCGGCCGTGTCCCCGGCGGCTGCGCCGGGGACGGGCATCCCGCCGCCCGGGACACCCGCACCCCCGCGCAGGCTCATGAGGGTGGAGTTGCCCTTCAGCCGCAGACCGACGTCGTCGACGGTGGTCCCGTCGATGGTGATGTCGGCGCGGATGAACTGCTTCTCGCCTTCGTTCTCGAAGGTCGACATCATGTCGGCGTACTCGGATTCGTTGAACGTCACCTCGATCGAGTGCTCGCCGCCTCCGAACAGGTCGCCGGTGCCCTCGATGTTCTGCGTCACCGCGTCGTCGGAGACCAGTTCGGAGGTGATGTAGGGCCGGACCCGCGCCTCCCCGAAGACCGCGGTCACGGCCAGCACCGCCGCACCCGCGACCGCGGCGGTCTTCCAGTGGTGCCGCAGGCGCACGGGGATGCGGTGCCGCAGCCGGGCGCGCTTCGCGGCTGATCGCGTCGTCTTCCCGTCGGCCATGCGATCACAGGTCCGTCTGGTCGTAGCCGGTGAGCACGGTCGCCTTCTGGCCGGCGTTGAGGTCGCGCAGCCGCGCGATCAGCTCGCCCGGCTTGACGCCCTTCTTCAGGCGCGCCGTGTAGGCGAGTTCGAGCAGGGATCCGCCGCGCACCGATTCCGTGCTGATGAGCTCGAACTCGTCGGTGGCGGCGATGAGGACGTCCTCGATGGCGGGCCCGTAGTCGCCTTCATCCGCGGGCACCTGGACCTTGACGACCTGGCGCTGCACGTTGAGCGCGAACAGGTTGAAGCGGTGCATGAGCAGGATGACGACGCAGATGACGACGGTGGCGATGATCGCCAGGGTGTAGAACCGGGTGCCGCAGGCCATCCCCACGCCCATGACCAGGAAGATGAAGCCGACGTCGCGGGTCTCCTTGATCGCGTTGCGGAAGCGCACCACCGACAGGGCGCCGACCAGGGCGAACGCTCGGGCGATGTTGGAGCCGACCACCAGCATGATCAGGGCGATGAGCATCCCCAGGATGACGAGGGTGTGTACGTAGCTCTGGCTGTAGGAGATGTTGCGGTGGGTGGACCGGTAGGTCCAGGCGACGACGATGCTGGTCAGGAAGGCGAGCGAGAGCGATAGCACCACGTCCATGACACTGAAGGTGCCGGAGAGGTCGGTGATGCCGAAGTCGAGGTTCATGGTGGGGTTCGGGCCTTTTCGTGTGGGTGGCTGGTCGATGGCGGCGGGCCGGGTGGGTGATCGGCGGGATCGACACCGACCGCGCCGGGCGGGGGTGCGGGCACGGGCCGGTCCTCAGACCGGGCGGACCGTCCCCGTTCCCAAGGGGCGGGCGTCCGCCACGGGGTCGTCCTCGGCGACGTGGAAGACGGACCTGGGCGCCTTGCCGAACGCCTCGACGCTCTGGCAGTACTTGGAGATGCGCTGGACCTGCATCCCGAAGCGGGCGGCCATGTCGGTCACCCAGTAGGGGGCGCGCTCGTTGGCCTTGACCTCCATGACCACCAGCCCGGGGTGGATGATGTAGCGGTTCTCGGCGTCCGCGCGCAGGTCGAAGTCCCGGTCGCGGCCCCGGACCCGGTGGTCCAGCGTCACGCGCAGCCCGAGGTCGGATCCGACCCCGACATAGGGCTCCCGGCGGTAGCCGGTCATGGCGGTGGCGCGCAGGTCCAGGCGGTGGACCAGGTCGAGGACTTCGTCGACGAAGCCCTGGTCGGCGTTGGGGTGCTCCACGCGGATGCGCCGGTCGCACAGGTCCCGGGCGAGGTCGTAGGGCAGGAGCACGCGCCGCTTCTGCGTCACGCGGTTCACGCGCTGCTTGATCTCGACGGATACCGTCGTGTCCTCGGCACCGGTACCCGCGTCGGCACCTGCACCGGCCCCGGTCCCGGTGCCGGACCCGGTCTCGCCGTAGCGCCGGATGCGCAGCTTGCGGCGGAACTTGAGCCCTTCGATCTTCTCCCAGTAGAACCGGAGGCCCCGGGTGTCGTAGTAGAGGCTCCACACGCCGTAGCCGCCGGCTCCGGCGTTGCGGTCGGTGTGCATGCGGGCGGCGAGTTCGGCGCGCACGTCGGGGACCTGCTCAACGGGGAGCAGGTATTTGAGTTCGTAGCGGTTGAAGGCGTGCAGTCTGCTCGGCGCCCGCAGCCGGTCGCCCGCGTCCCCTTCGCTGCCCCCTTCTCCTGCCCCTCCCCCCGCCCCATGGGCGTCGTGGCCCGCGGGCGCCGGCGCGCCGTGCGTCGTCCGTGTTCGTGCGGTGTGTGCTGCTGTCACGCGGCATTCCTCCGTCGGAGATGTCAACGGGGGAAACACAATCCGAAAGGTGCGTGAAGGACCGCGTAATTTCCTGGGAGAATCCTGGCAGTCCCGCCGAAACCGCAGCGCACGCCCGCGGCGCGGCCCCGGGTAAGAGTTCCGCGAGAGCCGGCGGGTGACCCGGGCGCCCGGTCGGACACGCCCGGAGCGGAAAAGGGGGAAGCCCGCCGATGCGGGAACACTCCGGGCCTTGGTGTCCCAATCGCTATCCATTCCACACCCGGCGTTGGCCCACCGTCTGTACGCTCGGCCTGATGGCTGACGCCTGATACCGAACGCTCCCCCTCCCCCGCTCCCCCGACAGGATCCGCAACCTGATGCGCAGACACTCCTCCGCCGCCCGGCGCGGCGGCGCCCTGCTGGCCACCGCCGTCCTCTTCTCGGGGGTCGCCGCCGCACCGACCGCCGCCGAGTCCGGCCCCAGCGGCGGCCAGGGGAGCCACGGACGGCCTCCCTCGACCGACTTCACCCTCACGATCCTGCACAACAACGACGGCGAGTCCCAGCTGCTGGGCGCGCCCGCCGACCCCGGCTACGGGGGCGTCGCGCGCTTCACCACGCTCGTCGACGACCTGCGCCGGACCGAGGCGTCGCCCACCGCCGCGGAGCGGGGCGAGTCCCACCGCCGCGGGGTGCTCACGCTCTCCTCCGGCGACAACTACCTGGCCGGACCGCAATTCGCGGCAAGCCTGGACCGCGGCGTCCCCTTCTACGACTCCCTCGCCGTCGGGGCGATCGGCTACGACGCGCTGGCCATCGGCAACCACGAGTTCGACTTCGGCCCCGACACCTTCGCCGACTTCATCGGCGGGGTGCCCGGCGACGCCCCGTTCCTGTCGGCCAACCTCGACGTCTCCGCGGAACCCGGCCTCGCCGAGCTGGCGGCCGAGGACCGCATCGCCTCCAGCACCGTGATCCGCGAGCGCGGCGAGCGGATCGGGGTGGTCGGCGCGACCACCCCGGCGCTGGCGTCGATCTCCAGCCCGCGCGACGTCGTCGTCGACGAGGACGTGCGCGCCGCCGTGCAGGACGAGGTCGACCGGCTCACCCGCCGCGGCATCGACAAGATCGTCCTGGTGTCGCACCTCCAGGGGCTGCCCGAGGACCGGGCGCTGGCCGCCGAGCTGCGCGACGTGGACGTGGTCATCGCCGGGGGCGGCGACGAACTCCAGGCCGACGACGACGTCCCGCTGGTCCCCGGCGACACCATCACCACCGACCCCGAGACCGGCGAGCCCTACCGCTATCCGCTGTGGGTACCCGACGCCGACGGTGCGGACGTCCCCATCGTGACCACCGCGGGCGACTACAAGTACGTGGGCCGGATCGTGGTCAACTTCGACCGCGACGGCGGGGTCGTCTCCGTTCCCGAGCGCTCGGGCCTGGTCCGGGTCTCGGGCACGGGCGAGGACGCCGTCGAGGCCGACCCCGATGTGCAGAGCGACGTCGTCGAGCCCGTCCAGACCTATGTCGAAGCCATGGCCGACAACGTGGTGGCCGAGAGCGAGGTCGCCCTTGAGGGCCGGCGCGACCCGGGCGTGCGCACCGAGGAGACCAACCTCGGCGACCTGCTCTCCGACGCGCTGCTGGACGCGGGCCGGGACGCCGCCGACCAGTACGGTGTGGCCGCCCCCGACATCGCGTTGCAGAACAGCGGCGGTATCCGGAACAACTCGCTGCTGCCCGCGGGCGGCGTGAGCGAGCTGGACACCTACTCGGTCGCGCCGTTCTCCAACTTCGTTGCGGTGGTGCCCGACGTTCCGCGCGCCCAGGTGAAGGAGGTCCTGGAGAACGCGGTGTCGGCGGCGCCGGCCGCCGACGGCCGCTTCGCCCAGGTGGCCGGGTTCTCGTTCGAGTACGACCCTGCGCGCACCGCCCAGGTGGTCGACGACGCGGGCGTGGTGCAGACGCCGGGCGAGCGCGTGCGCGAGGTCGTCCTGGACGACGGCACGGTCATCGTGTCCGACGGCCAGGTGGTGGAGGGTGCGGGGATCTCCGTGGCCACCAACGACTTCTCGGCGCGCGGCGGCGACCAGTACCCGTTCCGCGGGCTGCCGTTCACCTCCGTGGGGGTCACCTACCAGCAGGCGCTGCTGGACTACCTCACCGACGACCTCGGCGGCACCGTGACCGCGGCCGACTACCCCGAGGGCGGCGCGGGGCGCATCACCCGCACCGGCTGACCGGGGCGCGCACATCGCCCGCAGTGGGGCGCGGCCGGACGGCCGCGCCCCGCTGCGTGTTCCGGACCGCCTCCTGGTTTCGGCCAAACCGGACACGCGCCGAAATCGCCCACGCAATGTAAGCGCTTTCCGAGACACCGTCGGTGTTCTGGACGGCAATGCGGGCCGCGGGCCGCCGGCGGCCCGCATTACGGACGGCCACCCGCGGGTCGATTTCGCTCTCAGCGAAACAACGCGGCAACAAACCACGGTTTCCCCCGCCCCTCCGCCGCACCCGGTAAGGCGCTGCGACAATCGCGGCCCCCGGAGTCCCCGCCCCCACCACGGATCCCCCCGTCCATGGGGACTCCCTGGCCCCTACCCCCCACGCACGGGGCCCTCCTGGTGACAAGGAGTGACCACGGAAATGAGTCGATCCGATACATCCCCCACCCCCCGCCGAAACCGGAGGCGGCCGGCGCTGCTGGCCACCGGCGCGACGCTGGCGGCGTTAGTGGCCGCCGCCTACGGACTGCACGCCTCCCCCTCGGTCGCCGACTCCGGCGACGCCCCGCCCGCCGACCTCCAGGTACCCGTCGAGTCGCAGGGCCTGGGCCGCGGGGCGGTGAGCGTCGGCGGCGACGACGGCAACCTGGTGAGCTGGCGGCTGTTCGCCGGAGATCCCGAGGACATCGGGTTCAACCTCTACCGGGACGGCACCCGCGTCAACGACGAGCCCATCACCGGCACCACCTCCTACCTCGACGAGGACGCGCCCTCCAACGCCGAGTACACCGTCGCTCCGGTCGTCGGCGCCGAAGAGGTGCGCAGCCTGGCGTCCGAGCCCGCCCTGCGGTTCGAGAACGGGTCGACGGACATCCCCATCTCGCCGCCGCCCGCCGGCAGCGGCTACACCTACGAGGCCAACGACGGCAGCGTAGGCGACCTCGACGGCGACGGCGAGTACGAGATCGTGCTCAAGTGGCAGCCCACCAACGCCAAGGACAACTCCCAGTCGGGGACGACCGGCAACACCTTCATCGACGCCTACAAGCTCGACGGCACGCGGCTGTGGCGCATCGACATGGGCCGCAACATCCGCTCGGGGGCGCACTACACCCAGTTCATCGTCTACGACCTGGACAACGACGGCCGCGCCGAGGTCGCCGCCAAGACCGCCGACGGCACCGTGGACGGGGCGGGGCGGGTGATCGGCAACGGAAGCGCCGACCACCGCAACTCCTCGGGCTACGTGCTGTCGGGGCCGGAGTTCCTGACCGTGTTCAACGGCAACAACGGGGCCGCGCGCACCACCGTCGACTACGTGCCCGCCCGCGGCAGCGTCGCCGACTGGGGCGACAACTACGGCAACCGGGTGGACCGCTTCCTCGCCGGCGTCGCCTACCTCGACGGCCAGAACCCGAGCCTGATCATGGCGCGCGGGTACTACACGCGCACGGTCGTGTCGGCGTTCCGGCTCAACGGCTCCACGCTGAGCCGGCAGTGGACCTTCGACAGCCGCAGCTCCACGAACGGGCCCGCGTGGGAGGGGCAGGGGTTCCACAGCCTCTCCATCGCCGACCTCGACCGCGACGGCCGCGACGAGATCGCCTACGGCGCCATCGCCATCGACGACAACGGATGGGGCATGTGGAACACGCGTTTCGGCCACGGTGACGCGCTGCACGTGGGCGCGTTCGTCCCCGGCCGGAGCGGTGTGCAGGTCTACGGGGTCGCCGAGAACGGCGGCTCGCCCAGCTCCTGGCTCGTGGACGGGGCGACCGGGCAGACGATCTTCACCACCCCGGCCAATGGCGGCGACAACGGACGCGGTGTGGCCGGGGACATCTACGCGGGCAGCCCGGGCGCGGAGTTCTGGTCGGCCAACGGCAGCGGGAACCTGCTCAACGCCCAGGGGCAGTCGGTGGGCCGCAAGCCGAGCTCGATCAACTTCCTGGTGTGGTGGGACGGCGACCTCAGCCGCGAACTGCTCGACCGCACCCAGATCGACAAGTACGGCCCGAACGGCGACACCCGGCTGCTCACCGGCAGCGGGGTGGCCAGCAACAACGGCACCAAGGCCACCCCGGTCCTCAGCGGGGACATCCTCGGCGACTGGCGCGAGGAGGTCATCTGGCGCACGTCGGACAACCGCGCCCTGCGGATCTACTCCACCGACATCCCCACCCAGCACTCCCGCCCCTCACTGACCCAGGACCGCCAGTACCGAACGGCCCTGGCCTGGCAGAACACCGCGTACAACCAGCCCCCGCACCCCAGCTTCGCGATGCAGTAGGAGCAGGAGGCGTATTCCCAGGTGGGCAGCTACGAGGCAACGTCACCGCGAATCGCGACCACTCGCCGCCGGTCCGAATCTGGAGTGGATCTGGAGTGAGATTGTGCGGGGGACGTGGCATCGAGCAGCCATTGGACGAGCGGCACCGGCGAGGTCGTCGACATCTCCCTGCGTCGTGCGAGCGTCTCGTCCCAGACCTCGGACAGCCTCATGGTCAGGATCCGCCTCATTTCGGGAGTCACATGCGCGTACTGGGCCGGAACGGCGCGGTCCAGGTGACCCATCCGCTCGTTCATGAGCTGCGGCGCCATCCCCAGGAACGTCATGAGCGTCCTGTGGGAGCGCCGCAGCCCATGCGGTGTCATTCCGGGAGCGGTCAGCGCCCGGCACGCCACCGCCTTGCCGGGCCCTGACCGATCGTGAACCCGGGCATAGTCGAAGGGCCCGAGAGGCCGAGCACCGCGATCCATTCCCTCGCCCACTGCTTCAGCGTGATCTTCGTGGATCTGTCGGCCGACGTCCCGAGCACGCGGGCTTCAGCCTCGTGGTTGCGTCCGAATTCGAGCGCCTTGGTCTCGGTGGTGAATCCGGACTGCCCTTCCTGGAACCGTCGGGCAGAGTCCAGCACGCCCACCAGGAGTTGACGACTTTCTCTGCCTGGACTCATGAAGTGCCACATCCTGAGTGAAATGCGGTATGGGATTTGCAGGATGGGGACCGTGGTGCACGTGGGGACGACAGGGTGACCGAAATCGGACAATTACTGCGATTTCATTATGAATATCTCGCCTGCATGTGAGGATTCCCTGCGACGGCGTTGAATCCCTCGATACCGCTTAGCGAGATGAGACGATGAAGACGATTTCGAGAAGCCTCCTGGTAGCGGCGGCACTGGCCGGGAGCATCACCGCAGCCGCGCCGGCCAATGCGGCGGACGGGTGCTCCGGGGCCGGGCCCACCGTGATCGACTACGTGGGAAACACCTGGTCGACAACGTATTGCGATGCGTGGCGCAGCGGTGACCTTGAAGCGGGCGTCGGCAAGGACAATCCGAGTGAGATCTCGGGCCACCTCTACGCGGGCCGTGCATGGTTCGTCTGTCAGCAGCAGTTCACGTACCTGGAGAACCCCCCGGTCGGCGAGTATCGCAATAACTGGTGGCTTTACACCCAGGGTGACGTGGCGTATTCGGACCAGGGCTGGGGTTGGTTCCCGGCGGTGAACATCTCTGGCGGTGGGAATTATGAGCCCATTCCTGGACTGCGCAACTGCGGTTTCCCTGAAACGCTGTCGGCGGAGATGGGCCCCTCCGGCCGGACTGACGCTCCGGGTCACTGAGGTCGGCTGCGGACTCCGTCACCGGGTGGGGCGTCGTTCGTGAGCGTCCGTCTCTGCTCGCTGGGGGACACCCCACGATGCCGGGCCCGGCCCCGCCCCGGGCTTCCTGCCCGGGGCGGGGCGTTTCGTCGTGGGCCCTTGGTGTCGACGGTGCTTCCGCCAGGACTGCGGCTGCGGCGCGGGCGTCGCGGGTTCGCCGACCGTTACAAGCGCCCCGGCCGTCCTCGGCCGGGGCTTTCCTTTGGAGAGCCCACGCACGCGTCTCCGACCCCGCCCCCGGAAAACGGAGCGAGTCCGACAGCGTCTCGCCTCATTCACATCAGTCTGTTCTCGATCGTGCGCGCTCTTCGCGCCCGATCGGGGAGCACATGGCGGGGAGCGGACAGGGATCCGCCGCCGGTACGGGAAACCCGAAGAAAACCGTCCGATGTGGACCATGCGCCAAGGATGACGCATCTACGCAAGGATGGGTTTACCATGTGGCGCCATGCGACCCAACAGGCTCCTCCCAGGATTCGTGACCTGCTTTCTGTTCTCCGTGGTCTGCCTCGGCATCGCGTTCATGGTGGCGGCGACCAACGCCGCGCATTGCCCCAGCGGAGGCAGCTCGGAGGTCACCCCGGCATGCGAGGTGGAAGCGGAGGGGGTGCAGAACATCGCGCTGGTGATCGCCATTGCGGGTCTGACACTGATGATCGGCGGCGTCGCATTTCAGATCGGACGATTCGACGGCCGGGCTCCGCTCCCGCAGCACCCGGCGCCCTACCCCCAAGGCGGGTTGCCCGCCTCCCCCCACCAGCCTCAGGCGCCCCACCAGCCCCAGGTGCCGCGCCCGCCCCAGCCGTGACACGGTTCCCGGCCTAGTACTCCGGTGTGACTTCGCGATCTTGTAGGAAACCTGGTCGAGACCGGGTGCGGTCACCGCGTGATCGTCGCGGGTTGTGCGGACTCCTTTCGCCTGACCAGGCCGGCAAGGCGATCACAGGACGAGCATGAGCTTGCCGCCGGGGCGGCGGGACTGGCTGAGCTTGGCCGCTTCCTGGATCTGGTCGAGCGTGTAGGTGCGGGCGACCGATACGGTCAGGACGCCTTCGCCGGCCAGCCGGGCGAACTCGCCCATCAGGTCGTAGCGGATCTCGGTGGTGATCCGGGCCCCCAGCTCGGCCGCGGCCGCGAAGTCCGAGACGGTGAGGACGCGGTCGGGATCACCGGTCAGCTCGATCAGGGTCGGCAGTGAGCCGCCGGCCGGGCTGGCCTGGTCGGCTCGGTCGATCCGGCCGCCGGTCGGGGCCGTGTCCAGGGCGCGGTCGACGCGGCCTCTGGCCAGTGCGGTAACGCGTTCGGCCATACCGTCGCCATAGCCGGTCACCTGGGCGCCGATCTCTTCCAGGGCAGCGGCCCGGGTCGGCCCGGCGGTGGCGATCACCCGAATACCCCGGTGCAGCGCCAAGCGCACCGCTGCCTCACCCACCGTGGTGCCCGCGCCGTGGACGAGCAGCAGCTCACCCGGCTGGACGCCGAGGTCGTCCAGCGCGCGCCACGCCGTCTCGGCCGCCATCGGCAGCGCGGCGGCCTGCTCGGCGGTGACGCCCTCGGGGATGCGCGCCCAGGCCGCCATCAGCGCAAACTCGGCGGCGCCGGCCGTCGGGCCGTCGAAGGCGGCCGGGCCGAACACGGGGTCGCCGATCTCGATGCCGGTGACGTCCTCGCCGAGCGCGTCGACGGTGCCCGCGATCTCGAGGCCGAGCCCGCGCGGCAGCGGCGGCATCCGGTCGGCGAAGAGTCCGTCGACGACCACCCAGTCAGCCGGGGTCAGGCCGCACGCCCGCACGGCGATTCGGATCTGTCCGGGTCCCGGCTCCGGCTTCGGGACATCGCGGAGCACGATCACCTCTGGGGACCCGAATCGGTCGAACTGAAGAGCCTTCATGAGCATCTCCTACGTGATGACAGCATCTGTTGTCATGGATCCTAGCGCGACAACAGCATCTGCTGTCATACCCTGATGCGTATGCCGAGATGGGAGTCCGACGCACAGGGTCGGCTCGAGCGCGCGGCGCTCGAGCTGTTCGAGACGCAGGGGTACGAGCGCACCTCGGTCGCGCAGATCGCGCGCACCGCCGGTCTGACCGAGCGCTCCTTCTACCGTTACTTCCCCGACAAGCGGGAAGTCCTCTTCGCCGGCCACGAGCTGGAGGCCCACCTCGTGGGACAGGTCGAGGAGGCCGACCCGGGCCTCAGGCCACTCGAGGCGCTGCTGACCGCGCTGAGGAGTGCCGACGAGGTCTTTCGCTCGCGCGAGTTCCTGCTGCGCCGCGTCAGGGTGATCGCCGCCAGCCCGGCACTGGCCGAGCGCGATCTGATCAAGCTCGCCGACATCGCCGAGGCGTTGGTGCCGGCGCTCGGGCGCCGCGGCGTCGAGCCCGACAAGGCACGCTTCATCATCGACGTGGCGATGGCGGTCTCCCGGCGCGCCACGTCCCGCTGGCTGGCCGACCCGGACGCAACCTTCTCCGAGCTCGTCGCCCAGGCCGCCGCCGAGCTGTGCGAAGTGGTCGCGCCGCCGGCTCCGGCGGTCCGCTGAGTCCGCCACGAAGAGGAGCAGCGCCCACCGGGCCGACCGCGGCCCCCTCCAGCGGGATCGGCTGGGCTCCCTCATGGGCGATCAAGCCCGTCGACAATGCCGGCTCGCCGCGATGACCAGGCACATCGGCTTCGCCGACGGTAGCGCGCGGACCTGCCGACTGCCGCGGGCGTCGTTTCCGTACCCGTTCCCGACCAGGGTTTCCTACAAGATCGCGAAGTCGCACTGGAGTACTAGCCGACGTCATGCCCGGAGTCGGCCGCACCGGCCGGGGTGCGGCGCGCCCCGCCCGCCATCGGGCGAGCGGGGCTCGTCGTTATGGCCGGCCGTATCCGCGGGCTCAGGGCCGATCGTCAGAGGTCGTATCGGCCCTCGTCCCCGCTGCCGTCGTGCTGTACGACGGCGGCACATATCGCTTCTCCGCCCGGGTGGCTCGCGCGCTGACCGACCCCGGCGACGTGCGCGACCTCGACGCGGGGGACCGCGCCGACGGCTCGTCGGCCGAAGTCCCCTGCGAGTCCGCTGACGCCGAGTACAGTGTCATCCTCCGGCACAGCCGGGGGCCGGACGCGACGGGCCCCCGCGACCCGAGCGAGAGCTGCGAGGGCGGCGACGACGTGAGGTCATGGGACCGCGTGGTCGAAACCCCGGACTACAACCTCTGCCCGGTACACCTCCCCTGACCTTCCAGCCCCCGCGCGTCGGGGTCGGCGGCCTCTCACCCGCGGGGGTCATCCGGCGGGCGGCGCCGGGAGCCCGGCGAGAAAATCGCGGATCGATGGGGCGACCCGGCGCGCCAGGTCCTCGGCCGTGCGCAGGTCGGGGGACACAGCGACCGGCGCGAGGACGCCGTTGGGGATGGTCTCGGCGCACCGCTCGGCGAGTGCGCGGGGATGCCTCCAGTCCGTCCCGGGAATCACCAGGGTGGGTGCCACGACCGCCCCCAGCTCCGTCACGTCGGCGAAGGACCGATCGCGGCCGATGGCGGCCGCCGCTATAACGCTCGCGGGATCGCTGCGTGGAATGGCGTCACGCACCATGGCGCCGACGACCGGCGGAAACCCCGCCAGGATCGGTTCCCACGCGGCGTTCAGCCCGTGCGACGAGGCCCGTGCCGCGAAGGCGTCGAGGAACTCGATCTCGGCGGCCTTGGCATCATCGTCCTCGATGTCCTCGACCCCGATGAGCACCACGCGGGCGACGCGCTCAGGGCGGTGCAGGGCGGCGCGCAGCGAGATCGTCGAGCCGAGTCCGGTCCCGCCGACGGCCGCCCGTTCGAGTTCGAGGTGGTCCAGCAGGGAGAACAGGTCCTCGGTGTATCGGCGCCACGTATGGCGCGAGGGGTCGGCGCACACCGATGCCCCGTATCCGCGGATGTCGGGCAGGACCAGGGTGTGCCGGTCGCGAAGGAGTCGCGCCAACGGGAGCAGGCTGCGGCGGTCGGGACCGCCGGCGTGCAGCAGCACCATCGGTGGCCCCTGGCCGAGGACGGTGGCGGAGAGCTCACATCCGTCGCCGCCGGCGAATCCGATCTCGGGCATCGCGGCTCCCTGCTGTCATGGGGGTGGCGGAGAGCCCCCTCCGGTCGTGTCCGCCTACGGAGCAGACCTCGCGCGGCGCCTCTCCGACAGAATGACCGGGAAATACCGCCCAGGGGTATGTGAGCCTATACTCATCCCGCCCTGTAATACAAATACCCCGTCTGGGTATACGGCCGGTCTGCCCGGCCGAGGGGCGGGAGTCGGGCGGCGCGCCCGTAGGCGGGGCGACCGTCCGGGGGTGGATCCGGGGTCGTCCCGTTCCTCGTGAAGGGATCTCAGGCGGAACGCCGGACGTCCGGGGGCCGTCGTGCGTCGGTCCACCTGGAGGGGCATCGTTCGTCCTGTTCGGCCGCAGGGGGCCAGGGGTGCGCGATGCGCCCGCCCCCCACCCGCTGCCGGCGGCCTCCCGGAGGGACGGGTGGCCGGGTCGGACCGCACCTCAGAAGGCGCGGGATGCGACGGTGGGCGGTGCGTCTCCGGGGTAGCGGCGGGACCCCGTGCCGCGTGCGGGTCGTCCCGGACCAGCGGGGGCGGGGGCAGGCCGGCTGCGGGGCGGGGCAGGCCGGCAGCGGGGCGGGGGCCGGCCGGCAGCGGGGCGAGCGATCGGGGAGGACGATGCGGGTCCTGGTCACCGGGGCGACCGGATACATCGGGGGACGCCTGGTTCCCGAGCTCCTCGACGCCGGGCACGACGTCCGCTGCCTGGCGCGGTCACCGGACAAGCTGCGCGACCAGCCGTGGCGCGCCCGTGTGGAGGTGGCGGCCGGCGACGTGCAGGACGAGGCGAGCCTCCGGCGCGCCCTGTCCGGTATCGACATCGCCTACTACCTGGTCCACTCCATGGCGGGCGGCGCCGGATTCGCCCGCCTCGACACCGCCGGGGCACACAACTTCGCCGCCGCCGCGGCCCGCGCCCGGGTCGGGCGCATCGTCTACCTCGGGGGCATCACGCCGCGCGATGAGGAGCTCTCCCCGCATCTGCGCTCGCGGGCGCGGGTCGGCGAGGCGCTGCTGGCCGGATCCGTGCCGACCGCGGTGCTGCGGGCGGCGGTCGTCATCGGGTCGGGATCGGCCTCCTTCGAGATGCTGCGCTACCTGACCGAGCGGCTGCCGGTCATGACGACCCCCCGCTGGGTGGCGACCCGCGTGCAGCCGATCGCGGTCCGCGACGTCCTGCGCCTGCTCGTGGAATCCGCCGGACTGGACAGCGGTGTGCACCGCACCTTCGACATCGGCGGGCCCGAGGTCCTCACCTACGCGGACATGATCCGCGGGTTCGCCCGGATCGAAGGGCTCGGGCGGCGCACCATCATCCCGGTTCCGGTCCTCACGCCCCAGCTGTCGAGCCTGTGGGTCGGGCTGGTCACCCCCGTCCCCGGCTCGGTCGCCCGCCCGCTGGTGGAGTCGCTGCGCCACGAGGTGGTGGCCGCCGAGGACGACCTGGCCGACCTGCTCGGCGACCACCACCGCCTCGGGTTCGACGACGCCGTCGCCTTGGCGCTGCGCCGCGTGGGCGACGCCGATGTCGCCACCCGCTGGTCCTCCGCGGGATGGCCGGCGGCCCCCTCGGACCCTTTGCCGACCGACCCCGACTGGGCCGGCGGCTCCCTCTACACCGACGACAGGCACCGCCGTGTACGCGCGCCCGCCCGGGACCTGTGGCGCGTCATCGAGGGCATCGGCGGGGAGCAGGGCTGGTACTCCGCGCCCCTGGCCTGGGGCGCACGCGGGCTGCTGGACCGCGTCTCGGGCGGTGTGGGGCTGCGCAGGGGCCGGCGCGACCCGCGCCGCCTACGGGCGGGCGACTCCCTGGACTTCTGGCGTGTCGAGGAGATCGAACCGGGCCGGCTGCTGCGGCTGCGCGCGGAGATGCGGCTGCCCGGGCGCGCCTGGCTGGAGCTGTGCGTGGACGAGGACGACGCGGGAACCGTCTACCGGCAGCGCGCCCTGTTCCATCCCCGGGGGCTCGCCGGCCAGGCGTACTGGTGGGGGGTGAAGCCCGCTCACAGCATCGTGTTCGGCTCGATGGCGCGCAACATCGCCCTCCACGCGGAACGGGAGAGCGGTACCCCCCCAGGCGTGAGCGGCCGGGCGGGAAAACCGATCGACAGACGGGCCCGCGGCGCGCTGTGATCGCCGCGAGCGCCCGCCGCATGCAGCGGGCCGGACGCAGGAGTCGCTCTCGTGACAACGGGCAGAACCGCGGCGCAGGGGCCCGTGATCGACGCCGCCCTCGCCAGGTGCCTGGTCGATACGCAGTTCCCGCAGTGGGCCGGGCTGCCGCTCAAGCCGCTCGATCCCGCCGGCTCGGACCACGTGATCTACCGGCTGGGCGGGGAGCTGTCCGTCCGGCTTCCCCGCCATGCGGGGGCCATCGGCCAGGCCGAGAAGGAATCGGAGTGGCTGCCCCGGCTCGCCCCGCACCTGCCGCTGGCCGTCCCCGTACCGGTGGGGGTGGGTGAGCCCGGCTTCGGCTATCCGTGGCCGTGGGCGGTGTCCCGCTGGCTGGACGGCGAGGTGGCGACCACCGACGCACTGGCCGACTCGCCGCGGGCCGCCGTCGAACTCGCGGAGTTCCTGACCGCCCTCCAGCGGTTCGCACCCGGGGACGGCCCCGCCGGGGATTCCCGCGCGGACCTCACCGGTTCGCCGCTGTCCGGCCGGGACCACGCGACGCGCGCCGCCATCGCGAGCGTCGGCGACGCCTTCGACACCGCTGCCATGACGGAACTGTGGGAGGCGGCGCTGAGCGCCCCGGGGTGGGACCGCCCTCCGGTCTTGTTCCACGGCGACTTCCACACCGGCAACCTGCTGACCGCCGGCGGCCGCCTCAGCGCGGTCATCGACTTCGGCGAACTCGGGATCGGCGACCCGGCGCGCGACTTGATGATCGCCTTCACCCTGATGTCGGCCGGCAGCCGGGCCGCCTTCCGCTCCGCGCTCGGCGTGGACGACGCCACCTGGGCCCGGGGCCGCGGCTGGGCCTTGGCCACCGGCTTGAACGCCTACACCTCCTACGCCGCGGTCGATCCCCGGGTCGCCGCGCAGACCGCCCGGCAGATCACCGCGGCCCTCATCGGCTGAGCGGCCGCGAGCGGTCGCGCCGGCGGTCGCCGTGGCGTCAGAGGGCGGCCCGGTTCGCGGTGGCGTGGATGGAGCCGAGCAGGCTGAGGGCCTGGGCGCTGGGGCCGGCGGGTTCGGCCTGGTAGACGATGAGCTGCTGGCCCGGGGCGTCGCGCACGTCGAAGGACTGGTAGGTGAGGGTCAGGGCGCCCACGTCCGGGTGGAGGACGTGCTTGGTGTCCTGGGTCTTGCCGCGCACGATGTGGGACCTCCACAGGCGGGTGAAGTCGGCGCTGTGCTCGGTGAGGTCGTCGACGAGGGCGCGCAGCCGCGGGTCGTCGGGGTCGAGGCCGGCCGACTGGCGCAGATGGCCGACCACGGCCTCCGCCGTGCGGCCCCACCGCGTGTAGAACCGCCGGCCCGCCGGGTCCAGGAAGGCCATGCGGGCCAGGTTGTCCGCCGGCTCGAAGGGTGAGTGCAGGGCCTCGGCCAGGGCGTTGGCGGCCAGGATGTCCAAGGCCGGGTTGATGACGAACGCCGGTGCGCCCGGGTAGCCGTCCATCAGCTGGCGCAGGGCGGGGCCGACCCGGTCGGTGGTGTGGGCGGCGAACCGGTCGCCCGGCGTCGTCCCGGCCAGCCGGTGCAGGTGCGCGTGGGCGTGGGAGTCCAGTCGCAGGGCGCCGCCGAGCGCGTCGAGCACCTGGGCCGAGGGGTGGCGTTCGCGCCCCTGCTCCAGGCGGGTGTAGTAGTCCGCGTTCATCCCGGCGAGGACGGCGACCTCCTCGCGGCGCAGTCCGGCGACCCTGCGCACACCGTGGCTCGCGACGCCCACGTCCTGCGGCCGGAGGGCCGCCCGGCGGGCGCGGAGGAACTCTCCCAGGTGGTTGTCGGTCATGTCCCCCAGGCTAAGCGGCGGGAGCACCGGGCAGCCTGGGTGCGCCGCACCCAGGCTGCATACGTCCTGGTGGGCCGTCGCCGGCGCGCCCAGACTCGGTCGGGCGGAAGGGATCCGCACCACCGGATGAGGGGAGTCCGCCTTGACGGGCGCCACCGAGAAGGGCGATGCCCGCGATGCCGGCGTGGTCGGCATGTGGGTGACCGCGGACGGTCACATCCGCCAGGAGCTGCGCGCCGACGGCCGCTACGACGAGGCCCGCGGCGACCGGCTCAGCGCGTACACGGGCCGCTACACGGTGACCGGCGACCACATCGACTACGTCGACGACTCCGGCTTCACCGCCACGGGCGACGTCCGCGGCGGTGTGCTCTACCACGAGCACCTCGTGCTCCACCGAGAAGGACGAGAGGGAGAACAGGCATGACGGACGCAGGCACCACGGCGGGCAAGGTCGTGGCGGTCACCGGAGCGAGCAGCGGGATCGGCGAGGCGACCGCCCGCCGGCTCGCCGCCGACGGCCACCGCCTCCTCCTCGGGGCACGGCGCACCGACCGCCTCGACGCGCTGGCCCGGGAGATCACCGAGGCCGGCGGCACCGCGACCGGCCGGCGGCTGGACGTCACCGACGCCGCCGATGTCCGGGCCTTCGTCGCCGCCGCCCGCGAGCGCTACGGACGCGTGGACGTGGTGGTCAACAACGCCGGGGTGATGCCGCTCTCGCCCCTGGAGGCGCTGCGGACCGGGGAGTGGGACCGCATGATCGACGTGAACATACGCGGGGTCCTGCACGGCATCGCCGCCGCCCTGCCCGGCATGCGCGCTCAGGGCGGCGGGCATTTCGTCAACGTCGCCTCCGTCGGCGCCTACGAGGTCTCGCCCACCGCAGCCGTCTACTGCGCCACCAAGTTCGCCGTCCGCGCGATCTCCGAGGGACTGCGCCAGGAGTCCGCCGGGGACATCCGGGTCACGCTGGTCTCCCCCGGCGTGACCGAGTCCGAGCTCGCCGAGGGCATCTCCGACCCCGCCGCCCGGGAGGCCATGAAGACCTACCGCGCGGTGGCGCTGCCCGCCTCCGCCATCGCGGACGCGATCTCCTACGCCGTTTCCCAGCCGGCGGAGGTCGACGTCAACGAGATCGTCGTCCGCCCCGCCGCCAGCGCCCAATGACCCAGGAGACCGCTATGACGCACACCGCCGCCGGCCACGACGACGACCTGGCCCGCAGACTGCGGGTCCTGGAGGACAAGGAGGCCCTGCGCGCGCTCATGATCCGCGGGTGGCGGGCGCTGGACCGCAAGGACTGGCGGGCCTGGATCGGCTGCTGGGCCGAGGACGCGGTGCTGGAGTTCGGCCCCTGGGGGGAGGTCCGCGGACGAACGGCGGTCCGGGCGAAGGTGGAGGAGGCGGAGTCGCCCTACCCGAGCATGCAGCACCACATCCTCAACATGCACTTCGACGTATCGGGCGACCGTGCGACCGGCGTCGGCTACATGTGGTTCGTCGCGGTCACCGACCCCGGGGCCGCCTCCTCCCCCTACGCCATGGGCGGCCCCTACGACTGGGAGTTCCGCAGGGGCCCGGACGACGGCTGGCTCCTGACCCGCCAGCGCCTGGGCGTCTGGTGGACCGACGGCGAGGACACCCTCAGGGCCTTCGAGTAGCATCCGCGGGTTCCGTCCGCGGGTTCCCGGGCCCCGCGGGACGGGCGGGCCGCCATCACCCGGCGCGGGCGAAGAGGTCGGGGCGCTTGGCGGCGAGGGCCGGGACGAGGAGCGTGGCGGCGGTGAACGGCACCGCGCCCAGGGCGAGCATCGCCAGGGGCTGGGAGCCGCCGAAGCCCACGATGTCGTGGGTGAGCACGAGCTGCGCCCCGGTCTGGAACGCGCAGTGGAAGCCGACGCCCGTCCACACGCCGCCGGTGACCATACGCAGGTAGCCCAGGCAGAAACCCATCGTGGCGAAGAGTGAGAGGTCGAGGATGCCGAGTCCGCCGCGGAGCGCCAGGACCGTGAGCGTGAACGCCGCCGTCTGCGCGGTGACGACCCACCATCCGCGCAGCCGTTCGGCGAGTACCGCGGTCACGTAGCCGCGGAAGACGAGCTCCTCGGGGACCGCCTCGGACAGGAGCACGGCGAGGAACAGCAGCGCGAGGACGCCCCAGAACCGGCCGGCCGGCGCGGTCACCGACAGCGGGGCCCCGAGCAGCGCGAGGATCCCGAAGGCGAGGGCCGCGGGCAGGAACCAGGCGGCCGTCCCGATCAGGAAGGCGCGCCACCCCTCCGCCGGGCCCGTGCGCTGTGTGCCCTGGGGCGGGCTGCGCTCGACGGACCGGGCCAGGAGGACGGCGAGCGCCGCCACCAGGATCGTCAGAACGGAGCCGCCGACCGCGCGCAGCACGAGCGTGCCGGTGTCGGTGGCCGCCCCGTCGCCGACGAGGGCCGTCAGGAGCAGGAGGCCGCCGATCACGGCACCGACCGCCCCGGCGATCCGCACCGGGACCGTCCAGACCGGCAGCGGTGCCGCCGCCGCGGAGCCGACGGTCTCCCCCCGTGCTCCGGCGGGCGCGGGCGGATCGGCTTCGTCACGGTCCATGCGCCGATTCTGGCACCCGCCCCGCCCGGCGGTGCCGGCCGGGAGAGGTGGCGGGCGCCACGCGGTGCGGACCGGGAGCGGCGGGAGGCTCCCGGCCGTGCGCCCCGGGAGCGGGTAGGCGCCGGGCGGCGGGGTCAGGCGCCGGTGTAGGCCGCCAGGTGCTCGCCGGTGAGGGTGGAGCGGGCGGCCACGAGGTCGGCCGGCGTGCCCTCGAAGACGACGCGGCCGCCTTCGTGGCCGGCGCCGGGGCCGAGGTCGATGATCCAGTCGGCGTGCGCCATGACCGCCTGGTGGTGCTCGACGACGATGACCGACGTGCCGGAGTCGACCAGCCGGTCGAGCAGGCCGAGCAGCTGTTCGACGTCGGCGAGGTGCAGGCCGGCGGTCGGCTCGTCGAGGACGTAGACGCCGCCCTTGGCCGCCATGTGGGTGGCCAGTTTGAGCCGCTGCCGCTCGCCGCCGGAGAGCGTGGTGAGCGGCTGGCCGAGCGTCAGGTAGCCGAGCCCCACATCGGCGAGCCGGCCGAGCACGGCGTGCGCGGCCGGCGTGCGCGCCTCGCCCGCGCCGAAGAAGTCCGCGGCCTCGGCCACCGACATCGCGAGCACCTCGCTGATGTCGCGCCCGCCGAGGTGGTGGTCGAGCACCGCCGCCTGGAACCGCCTGCCCTCGCACTCCTCGCAGGTGGAGGCGACGCCGGCCATCATCCCCAGATCGGTGTAGACGACGCCGGCGCCGTTGCAGGAGGGGCAGGCGCCCTCGGAGTTGGCGCTGAACAGCGCCGGCTTCACACCGTTGGCCTTCGCGAACGCCTTGCGGATGGGGTCGAGCAGCCCGGTGTAGGTGGCCGGGTTGCTCCGTCTGGAGCCGCGGATCGGGCTCTGGTCGATCGCCACCACGCCCTCGCCGGCGGGGATCGACCCGTGCACGAGCGAGCTCTTGCCGGAGCCCGCCACACCGGTGACCGCGCAGAGCACGCCGAGGGGGATGTCGACGTCGACGCCGCGCAGGTTGTGCGCCGCCGCGCCGCGGATCTCCAGCGCGCCGGCGGGCGTGCGCACCGTGTCCTTGAGGGCGGCCCGGTCGTCGAAGTGGCGGCCGGTGATGGTGCCGCCGGCCCGCAGCCCCTCGACGGTGCCCTCGAAGACGACGGTGCCGCCCTCGGTGCCGGCGCCGGGGCCGAGGTCGACGACGTGGTCGGCGATCGCGATCACCTCGGGCTTGTGCTCCACGACGAGCACCGTGTTGCCCTTGTCGCGCAGCCGCAGCAGCAGGTCGTTCATGCGCTGGATGTCGTGGGGGTGCAGGCCGATCGTGGGCTCGTCGAAGACGTAGGTGACGTCGGTGAGCGAGGAGCCGAGGTGGCGGATCATCTTGACGCGCTGCGCCTCGCCGCCCGACAGGGTGCCCGATGGCCGGTCGAGCGAGAGGTAGCCCAGCCCGATCTCCACGAACGAGTCGAGGGTGTGCCGCAGCTTCGCGAGCAGGGGCGCCACCGACGGCTCGTCGCGGCCGCGGACCCATTCGGCCAGGTCGCTGATCTGCATCGCGCAGGCGTCGGCGATGCTCGTGCCCGCGATCTTGGAGGAGCGGGCCGCCTCGCTGAGCCGGGTGCCGCCGCACTCGGGGCAGGTGGCGAAGGTGGCCGCCCGGTCCACGAAGGCGCGGATGTGCGGCTGCATCGACTCCCTGTCCTTGGACAGGAACGACTTCTGGACCTTGGGGATCAGGCCCTCGTAGGTGAGGTTCACGCCCTCGACCTTGACCTTGGTCGGCTCCCGGTAGAGGAAGTCGCGCATCTCCTGCTCGGTGAACGCGCGGATCGGCTTGTCGGGGTCGACGAAGCCCGACTCGGCGTAGACCCGCACGGTGAAGAAGCTGTCCGACTTCCAGCCGGGGATGGTGAACGCGCCCTCGGCGATCGACTTGGAGTCGTCGTAGAGCTGGCCGAGGTCGATATCGGGGATCGTGCCCCGGCCCTCGCAGTGCGCGCACATGCCGCCGGTGCGGGTGTAGGTCTCTTTCACCGCCTTCGTCTTCGCACCGCGCTCCACGGTGATCGCGCCGCTCGCGCGGACGGAGGGGACGTTGAAGGCGTAGGCGCCGGGCGGGCCGATGTGCGGGGTGCCGAGCCGGCTGAAGAGGATGCGCAGCATCGCGTTGGTGTCGGTGACGGTGCCGACCGTGGAGCGGGGGTCGGAGCCCAGCCGCTGCTGGTCGACGGTGATCACGGTGGTCAGCCCGTCGAGGACGTCCACTTCGGGCCGGGCCGGGGTCGGCATGAAGCCCTGCACGAAGGCGCTGTAGGTCTCGTTGATCATCCGCTGCGACTCCGCGGCGATCGTGGCGAACACCAGCGAGGTCTTGCCGGAGCCCGAGACGCCGGTGAACACCGTCAGGCGGCGCTTCGGGATCTCGATGCCGACGTCCTTGAGGTTGTTCTCGCGCGCGCCGTACACGCGGATCGCGTCGTGGCTGTCGGCGACGTGCGGCGCAGCCGGCCGCGCGTCGCTCCCCGTGGTCGTGCTCATCGTGTCTCCAACCGCCCCGCCTCGATGTCCACGGTCACACTACCTGCGGCTTTGCGGTCGGTACTTCTCCATTCCTGACCGACCGGCCGCCCGTTCCCCGGCGCGGTCGCCGGGACCGCCCTGCCGGCGGCGGGTCCGCACGGGTCGCGGCCGTTTCGCCAATCACCCCGATCTGCCGGAAGATGAACCCGGCACATCCCCCGCAGAGGATCGGAGACCCCCCGTATGTCCGGTAAGACGCCCCTGTCCCTGGCGGCGGTGCTGGTATCGCTCGGCCTGTTGGCGAGCGGCTGCAGCACCGACACGTGGTCGGAGTGGTTCGGGGACGGCGGTCCGCCGGACGTCCGGGAGGAGTTCCCCTACACCAAGGAGGGGCGCATCTTCCAGGACACCGGCGAGGACGAGACGATGCGGTTCTCCATCACCGGGCTGGAGCGCACCGACGACCACACCGTCATGTACTACGAGATCGACTACCCCGACGGCTTCGCCGGCGCCAACCGCAACCTGAGCATGGCCCACACCCTGGTCGACCCCATCACCGGCCGGGTCTACCGCCAGTACTTCGACCCCGAGGGCCTGAAGTACGGCTCGGTGAGCCCCAACGGCGACGGCCTGTACCCGGTGCACGACGGGGCGACCAACGAGTACCGCCGCTACTTCCCGCGCATCCCCGACGAGGTGCGGCAGGTGACGTTCATCGGCAGCGGGCTGGGCGCGATGACCGGCATCCCGATCCAGGACGTGGAGGAGGAGCAGCCGCCCCCGGAGGACCCCAACGGCGCCGACCACCTGACCACCGACACCCCGCCGCCGGCCGGGGAGAACCTGACCTTCGAGAACCGCGAGCCCGACGAGGACGCGGCGGCCGACCAGGGCGAGGTCGAGAGCTTCGTCGACTCCGAGATCGCCTCGACCACCCGCGACGGCGACGTGGAGACGATCGCGCTGCACTCCGACGTCATGTTCGAGTTCGACGAGTCGGAGCTGACGGAGGAGGCCGCCGAGGTCGTCCGGCGCGCCGCGGCCTCGCTGGCCGCCAACGTCGACCCCGAGACCCCCGAGATCACCGTGATCGGCCACACCGACGGGATCGGCGCCGACGACTACAACCAGACGCTGTCGGAGCAGCGCGCCGAGAGCGTCCGCGAGCTGCTGCGCGAGGAGATCGGCGACGACTACGACTACGTCGTCGAGGGGCGCGGGAGCAGCGAGCCGGTGGCGCGCGAGGGCGGCGCCGACGACGAGCAGGCGCGGGCCCGCAACCGGCGCGTGGAGTTCTCCTACCAGGTGGACCGCTCCGCCGACCCCGAGGAGTCGGAGGCCGCCGACGACGGCCTGGGGGTGGCCGAGCGCAGCGTCACCTGGCCGGCCCCGTTCACCGACGACAACGGCTCGGTGGCGGCGTCCGCGGACCGCGACGGCGTGCGCCTGGACGTGTACCCGCTGCGCCGCGACGGCGCCTACGTGATCGGCGCGGTGGAGCTGACCAACACCACCGACGAGCCGCTGACGCCCGACATGGGCGGGCTGGACGCGCTGCCGGCGGGCGGCCCCGAGCAGTTCAGCAAGGGGACCCTGGGCGGGTTCCAGCTGCTGGAGCCGGAATCGGGGCTGGTGCGCTACGTCGCGCAGATGAACTTCGGCGAGGGCCGCTACAGCGGGTTCGCCGAGGAGGTGCACGAGTTGCAGCCCGGCGCCCCCTACGAGGTGGTGGCGGTCTTCCCCGCCCCGGCGCCCGGTGTGGAGGAACTGACGCTGCGGGCCGGGCCGTTCGGCGAGCTGGAGGAGATCCCGGTCGAGTAGCGACCCGCGCGGGCGGCCCCGGGACGCGGGTCCCGGGGCGGCGCCGCGGGGCGGGTCAGGACCTGGCCCGCTCGGCGGCCTGCACGACGATCTCCTCCAGCTGCTCCTGGGTGGCGTCGGAGTGCAGCGCGGAGGCGGTGATGTGGAACTCCCCGGGCAGGGTGAGGTAGAGGTGGCGGGTGGAGCCCTCGACGGTGGAGATGTACTCGAACTCGCCTTCGAGGGAGTCGGTCGCGGCGGTGCGGTAGGTGTCGCTGTTGACGTCGACGTCCACCTCCCAGTTGGCCTCGGCCTCGGCGCCCTGCACCTGCACCACCTGGGCGCTGTCGGAGGGGTCGGTGTTGACGGTGAAGACCAGCGCGATGGTCTCGGCGGCCTGGGGCGCCCCGCCGCCTGCGCCCTCGGCCGGGGTGCCCGTCGCGGCGCCGCCCGCGGACCACACGCACGCCACCTGTTCGGCGTCGGCCGCGTCCTCGATCCGCCCGGCCTGTTCGTCGACCTGCGCGCCCGTGGGGACGAGGCCGCCGACGATGTCGGCCGCCCCGGCGTCGGCGCAGGAGGCGGGCAGCGTGTAGGGCGCCGCCGCCTCCTCGCCCGCACCCTCCGACGCTGAGGGCGAGGGGCTGGCGAAGTCGGGGAGTTCGAGGTCGCCGAAGTCGTCGCCGAGGTCGAAGGGGACGGAGTCGCATCCGGACAGCAGGGCGCCGGTCGCGAGGGCGGCGCCCGAGGCCAGCAGGGCGCGGCGGAGGGCGGGGGGCGGCAGGAGGCGCATAGTGGGGGCTTTCGACTCGGTGCGGGCCGGACTCCGGACGGGGGGCCGGATCCGGCGTGGACGACAGTCGGAACGTTAGCAAGAAGGCGCGCCCGCGCGGCTCCGGTGGCGGCGGGGGCGTCCGCCGGCGGCGGGGTACCGGGCGGGCATTCCCGGCCGCGCGGTCGGCCCCGGGGCCCGGTCCGATCTTCCTTTTCCCTCCCGCTCCAGCTCAGAAGGGTGGAGCGCCGGGATTTCACCCATAGAGATCGTCAGCGCACCGGAAGTGAGCTATCTTCCCTCCAGAGGAGGGACCGTGCCAAAGCCACAGCGTTATGTCTCCCGCAGCGACCTCGGCTGGGGGTCCTCCCCGGCCTCCTCGGCCGACCCGAAGTCGGGGCTGGTCATCCACTACGACAGTTCGGATCAGCGGCTCGCCGAGAAATCCCACTCGTCCTGTATCACCTACTGGCGCAACACCCGGAACTTCCACACCGGGCCGTCCCGCGGCTGGGTCGACATCGGCTACTGCGTCGACGAGCAGACCGAGATCCTCACCGAGGACGGCTGGCGGAGCTTCCTCCAGATCGCCCCGGGCGACACCGTCCTCACGCTCGACCACACCACCGGGCTGTCCCGCTGGCAGCCGCTGGGCGCGGTGAACGAGTTCCCGGCGATGCGCAGGGAGCTCGTCCGCATGGAGGGCGAGGGCCATTCGTCGCTGACCACCACGGCCCACCGGTGGCCGGTGGTGCGCCCCCACGGGCCCGCCGGCCCCGCGCGCCCCGCGGCGGCCCCCCGGCGCGGCTGGACCACCACCGACGGCCTCGGCCCCGGCGACCGCATCCCGCTCGGCGCCCCGTGCGGCGACCTCCCGCCCGAGGCCAAGTGGTCCGACCCCCTGGTCGAGTCGGTCGCGTGGTGCTGCACGCTGGGCCGCGCCGACGACGAGGGCGGGGGCCACGTCATCGAGGTCGCCGACCCCGGCCTGGCCACGCGGGTCAGGGCGGCGCTGCGCGCCACGTGCGGCCCGCCGTCGCCGGAGCTTCCGGGCCCGGGCGCTCCGCCGCGGGGGCTGCTGCGGTGGTGGGAGTCCGCCGACGGCGTCCTCACCCGGTTCCGGCTGGGGCCCGAGGCCGCCAGGGTCGCCCTGGACCACGCGCCCCGCGGCGTGCCCCGCCACTCCTTCCTGCGCACCCTCACCCGGGCGCAGCTGGCGCTGTTCGTCGAGGCGGCCACCGCGGCCCGCGGCGGCGGTGCGGCGGGGGCCGCCTCGTTCGGGCCGGTCGACCGCCGGCTGGCCGAGGCGTTCCAGTTCGCCGCGATCCTCGCCGGGCACGCCACCGTCCTGCGCCGCACGCCCCCGGAGCCGCCCTCGGGCAGGGCCGGGTGGCGGGTGGAGCTGCGGAGCGAGTCCCACCTCGCTCCGCTGGCGGCCGACCGCGCCATCGGCTTCTCCGTCACGACCGAGACCTACACCGGCCGCATCTGGTGCCCCTCCACCCCCGACCGCACCTGGCTGGCGCGGCGCGCGGGCACGGTGTACTTCACCGGCAACTCCTTCATGGCCTGTCCGCACGGCTACGTCATCGAGGGGCGGGGGCTGTTCAAGCAGCAGGCCGCCCAGCCCGGCGGCAATTCCACCTACTACTCGGTCACCCTGGCCACCGGCCCCACCGACCCGATCACCGACGCCCAGATCGAGGCGGTGCGCCAGCTCCTCCAGTGGCTGGTGGAGCCCGAGTCCTCCATCTCCCGCACCGTGAAGGGGCACCGGGACTTCATCTCCACCTCGTGCCCCGGCGACAAGGCCTACGCCATGGTGCGCGACGGCACGTTCCGCAAGGCCCCCAGTGGGGGCTTCCCGCCCGATGGAGAGGACGACATGCCCAAGCACCGACGCTTCGAGAAGGACGATGCCCAGGAGCTCGCCTCGGACCGGTGGACGTCGCTGAAGTTCGACCGGCGCCACGACGGCGCCACCGGTGAGCTGTTCTCGCTGGTGGGCGTCGACGAGCCCGACGGCGCGCTGTACGACCTGTCGGTGGGCGTCACGATCGAGGGCCTGGCGGCGGGCGCCGAGGTGCAGATCCGTGCCACGGAGTACGAGGAGGGCGGCGGCGGGTGGGAGATCGCCCGCAACCGCCCGATCGACTCCCCCGTCCAGGTGGGCGGCAACGGCCACTTCACCTACTCCTGGAAGGGCAACCTCGCCGAGGGCCGCCGGGTGCGGGTCCGGGTGGCGCAGTTCGGCGGCGCCCCGGCGACCATCTCCTCGGCCACCGCCGACGTCTTCTACTGGCCCAAGTAGCCGCGTAGCGTCGGCGCTCCCGGAAGCCCCGCCGCCGCGGGGGGCCTCCGGCCGCCGCGGGCTCATGCGGCGATGGTGCGGCGCAGGCGGGTGAAGGGGCGCGGGCGGTTGAGGGCGAGGGCGGCGGTGGCCGTCCCGCCGCGTTCGTAGACGGCGGCGAAGGACCGGGCGGCGGGGCTGCCGTCGACCACCCGGACGGTGTCGCCGGGGCGGGCCTCCCCCGCGAACTGGATCCGCACGCCGTACTGGTCGGACCAGAAGTAGGGGGTACGGCGGTATTCCTGGACGGTGGCGCCGGCCAGGAGGTTGCGGACCGCAACGGCGGGCTGGTCGTTGGCGCTGCTCCAGTGCTCGGCGCGGGCGCTGCCGCCGCCGCCCGAGCGCAGGCGGGCGACGTCGCCGGCGGCCACCACGCCGGGGAGCGAGGTGCGGCAGCCGGGGTCGCACACCACCCCGTCGTCGACCTCGACCCCGCTCCCGGCCAGCCACCCGGTGACGGGCCGGGCACCGATCCCCACGACCACCACGTCGGCGGGGACGCGCCGGCCGTCGGCGAGTTCGACCCCGGTCACCCGGCCGGCCCCCAAGAGCCGGGCCACGCCGGTCCCGCACAGGAGCCGGACGCCGGCGTCGGCGTGCAGGGCGGCGCAATGCGCGGCCATCTGCTCCCCCAGGACCGGCGCGAGCGGGAGGGGGGCGGCCTCGATGACGGTCGTCTCCAGGCCCAGCGCCGAGCACGCGGAGGCGATCTCGGCGCCGATGAAGGAGCCGCCGACCACGGCGACCCGCGGGGTGCCCGCGGTGAGGTCGGCGCGCAGCGCCTCGGCGTGGTCGAGGGTGCGCAGGACGTGGACGCCGGCCGGTCCGCCGGTCCCGGGCAGCCTGCGGGGGGTGGCGCCCGTGGCGATGACGACGCCGTCGCCGGCCAGCTCCGAGCCGTCGTCGAGCAGGACCGCGCGCCGTCGGGGGTCGAGCCCGGTGGCGCGGGTGCCTAAGCGCCAGCGGATGTCCAGGCCGGAATCGGCGTCGTCGTGCAGTGCGAGGTCGGCGGGGCCGGCCTTGCCGAGCAGGAAGTCCTTGGACAGCGGGGGGCGGTCGTAGGGCGCGTGGGCCTCCTCGCCCACGACGGTGAGGGTGCCGTCGAAGCCCTGTTCGCGCAGTGCGCGGGCGGCCCCGAGGCCGGCGAGGGAGGCGCCGACCACGGTGACGGCCCTCATGCGGCGTCCCCCGCGGACGCGGCGGGGACGGCGGGTGCGAGGGCCGGCGCGGGGGCGCCGGGGGCGGGAGCGGCGGAGGCGAGGGGCGCCGCGGGGGCGGCGGGGACCGCGGCGGGGGCGTGCACGTAGACGTGGCCGTCCGGCCGCACCGTCACCGGGTGGGTGCGCACCGGGCGCTTGGCGGGCGGGCAGGTGGGCATCCCCGTGCGCAGGTCGAAGGCCGCCTCGTGCAGGGGGCACTCGATGAAGCAGCCCTCCAGCCAGCCGTCGGACAGCGAGGCGTTCTGGTGGGTGCAGGTGTCGTCGACGGCGTAGATCTCACCGTCGACGTTGAAGACCGCGATCGGCACGTCGGCGGCGACGCGCAGGGACTCCCCCTTGGGCAGATCGTCCAGGTGACATGCGTAGAGCATCACGCCTCCTCGTGGGGTACCGCCGCCGGGGGGTTTCCGGGCACGCCGAAGGGGGGCGCGGCCGGTGTCCGGCGGTACGGGTGGTGGTGCGGGCACGGTTCGCCGGGGTCGGGCGAAACGGGCAGAGTGTTCCCTAGTGCGCAACCAAAGGTCGAATACGCAACAGTCTCAGCCGCCCGCGCCCGGCCGTCAAGCCCCGGGATTCCGCCTTTCCGCGGCAACGCGACGGTAAAGAAGGTGTAACGGCGGTGGTCTTGACGGCGCCTCTCATGGGCTGCACTGTGTTGGGAGTCGCGCACCCTGTAGCGCCATACGCAACCCCCTTGACGCAACCCCCGATCCCCCCGGGCTTCCTTCCCGTGCTCACTCCTCCCTGAGAAGGGACACCGCGATGAGTGCTTCCTCCGCCCCCGCCCCCTCCCCCGGCACCGGTCCGCGCGTCGTGATCATCGGTGCCGGGATCGTCGGCTGCGCCCTCGCCGACGAGCTGACCGAACGCGGCTGGACCGACGTCACCGTGCTCGACCAAGGCCCGCTGTTCGCCACCGGAGGGTCCAGCTCGCACGCGCCCGGCCTGGTGTTCCAGACCAACGCGTCGAAGACCATGACCGAGTTCGCCGCCTACACGGTGCGCAAGTACGCGCGGCTCGACCTCGACGGCCGCTGGTGCTTCCGGGCGGTGGGCGGGCTTGAGGTGGCCACCACCCCCGAGCGCTGGGCCGACCTCAAGCGCAAGCACGGCTGGGCGGAGTCGTGGGGGGTGCGCGCCTCGCTCGTCTCCGAGGAGGAGTGCCGGCGCCTGTGGCCCCTGCTGGCACCCGGAGCCGTGCTCGGCGGCCTGCACACCCCCGACGACGGCATCGCCAAGGCGCTGCGCGCCGCCGAGGCGCAGGCGCGCTCGGCCGCGGCGCGCGGCGCGGTGCTGCGCGCCCACCACACGGTCACCGGCATCGACGTGCGCGGCGGGCGTGTCCGCGGGGTGCGCACCGACCGCGGCGACATCCCCGCCGACGTCGTGGTCTGCGCCGCCGGGTTCTGGGGTCCGCGGATCGGCGCCATGGCCGGCGTGAACGTGCCGCTGCTGCCGCTCGCCCACCAGTACGCCACCACGGGACCGCTGCCGGAGCTGCGCGGCCGCAGTACCGACGAGCAGGAGGCGTCCCTGCCGCTGCTGCGCCACCAGGACCGCGACCTGTACTTCCGCGAGCACGGGGACCGCCTGGGCATCGGCTCCTACGCCCACCGCCCCATGCCGGTGGCGCTGGACGACGTCGCCGCACCGGACGCGGCCCCGGTCATGCCCTCCATGCTGGAGTTCACCCCCGACGACTTCGCGCCGAGCTGGGACGACAGCGTCGCCCTGCTGCCCGGACTGGCCGGCGCCGAAGTCGCCGAGGGCTTCAACGGCGTGTTCTCGTTCACGCCCGACGGCATGCCGCTGCTGGGCGAGTCCCGGGAGGTGCGCGGGTTCTGGCTGGCCGAAGCGGTGTGGGTGACCCACTCCGCCGGCGTGGCGCGGGCCGTCGCCGAATGGCTGGTCGACGGCCGGCCCGGCACCGACGTGCACGAGTGCGACGTCCACCGGTTCGACCCGGCCCTGCTGTCACCGGCCTACGTCGAGGAGCGGGCCCGGCAGAACTTCGTGGAGGTCTACGACGTCGTCCACCCCCTCCAGCCCATCGAGCGGCCCCGCCCGCTGCGCACCAGCCCGTTCCACGGCCGGCAGCAGAGCCTGGGCGCCTACTTCCTGGAATCGGCGGGCTGGGAGCGCCCCCACTGGTTCGAGGCCAACTCCCGGCTGCCGGGGGCCGAGGTGCCCGAGCGCGACCCCTGGTCGGCCCGCTACTGGTCGCCCATCGCCGCCGCCGAGGCCCGCGCCACCCGCGAGGGCGTCGCGCTGTACGACATGACCCCGCTGACCCGGCTGGAGGTCACCGGCCCGGGCGCCCTGGACCTCCTGCAACGGCTCACCACCAACCGGCTGGGCAAGAAGCCGGGCTCGGTCACCTACACGCTGCTGCTCGACGACGCCGGCGGCGTGCGCAGCGACCTCACCGTGGCCCGGCTGGGCGAGACCCGCTTCCAGGTGGGCGCCAACGGCCCCCTCGACCTCGACCACCTCCTGCGCCACGCCCCCGATGACGGGTCGGTGGCCATCCGCGACATCACCGCCGGCACCACCTGCATCGGCGTGTGGGGGCCGCGCGCCCGCCACCTGGTGCAGCCGCTGTCCCGCGACGACTTCTCGCACAGCGGGTTCGGGTACTTCAAGGCGCGGCGCGCCCACATCGGCGACGTACCCGTGACCGCGCTGCGCGTCTCCTACGTCGGCGAGCTCGGCTGGGAGCTGTACACCACCGCCGACCTCGGGCTGCGGCTGTGGGACACGCTGTGGGAGGCGGGGCGCCCGCTGGGCGTGATCGCCGCCGGGCGCAGCGCGTTCAACAGCCTGCGGCTGGAGAAGGGGTACCGGGCCTCGGGCACCGACATGACCACCGAGCACGACCCCTACGAGGCGGGCCTGGGGTTCGCGGTGCGCCTGGACAAGGGCGACTTCACCGGCCGCGCCGCCCTGCTGGAGCGGGCCGGGCGCGAGCCCGCGCGCCGGCTGGCGTGCCTCACCCTCGACGACCGCGGCCACATGGTCATGGGCAAGGAGCCCGTCCTGGTCGACGGCGCCCCCGCCGGGTACGTGACCAGCGCCGCCTACGGCTACACCATCGACCGGCCGATCGCCTACGCCTGGCTGCCCGCCCATGCCGCGGTGCCGGGCACGGCGGTCTCCATCGCCTACTTCGGCGAGAAGGTCCCGGCGACCGTCGCCGCCGAACCCCTGGTCGACCCCGAGATGGCCCGCATCCGCCGCTGACGCCCGCGCCCGCAGAACCGACCGGGAGGAGTCCGATCCCCATGGCAACCTCGTACGACGTCGCCGTCATCGGCCTGGGCGGCATGGGCAGCGCCGCCGCCCGCCACCTCGCCGCCCGGGGCCGCCGCGTCCTGGGGCTGGAGCGCTTCGGCCCCGCCCACGACCGGGGCTCCAGCCACGGCGGCTCGCGCATCATCCGCCAGGCCTACTTCGAGCACCCCGACTACGTACCGCTCCTGCTGCGCTCCTATGAGCTGTGGGAGGAACTGTGCCGCGACTCCGGCGCCGATCTGATGACGACGACCGGCGGGCTGATGCTCGGCCGCCCCGAGAGCCGCACCGTCGCGGGCAGCCGGGAGTCCGCCGAGAAGTGGGGGCTGCCCTACGAGATGCTCGACGCCGGCGACATCCGCCGCCGCTTCCCCACCTTCGCCCCCGCCGACGACGAGGTCGCGCTGTACGAGGCCCGCGCGGGGTTCGTCCGCCCCGAGGCCACCGTGGACGCCCACCTGCGGCTGGCCGCGCGCGACGGAGCCGACCTGCGCTTCGGCGAGCCGGTTCTGAGCTGGGCGCCCCTGCCCGGCGGCGAGGGGGTGCGGGTGGTGACCGGGGCGGGGACCTACACCGCCGGCCACGCGGTCGTCTGCCCGGGGGCGTGGGCGCCGGAGCTGCTGGCCGGGCTCGGCGTACCGTTCACGGTGGAGCGCCAGGTGCAGTACTGGTTCGCGCCGCGCGGCGGGACCGCGCCCTTCCGGCCCGGCCGTCACCCGGTCTACGTGTGGGAGGACGCCGGCGGCACGCAGGTCTACGGCTTCCCCGCCTACGAGGGCGAGGGCGACGGCGTCAAGACGGCGTTCTTCCGGCGCGGGACCGCGGCCTCGCCCGACTCCCTCGACCGCGAGGTGCACCCCGGCGAGATCGCCGACATCGCCGCCCACCTGGCCGCGCGCGTGCCCGACCTGCCCGGCCGCTTCCTGCGCGGGGCGGCGTGCATGTACACCACCACGCCCGACGAGCACTTCGTCATCGCCGCGCACCCCGGCCACCCCCAGGCGACGGTGGCCTGCGGATTCTCCGGGCACGGCTTCAAGTTCACCCCGGTGGTCGGCGAGATCCTCGCCGACCTGGCCACCACCGGCGCCACCCGCCACCCCATCGGCCTGTTCGACCCGCGCCGCGCCCTCACGGGCGGCGCCGCCGTCTGCTCCCCCGACCGCCGCGACGCACACGAGGTGACCCCGTGACCGCGACCGACCCCTCCCCCGCTCCCGCCCCGGCTTCGGACCTGATCGCGACACTGCCCGGACACTTCTACACCGACCCCGCGCTGTTCGCGCGGGAGCAGGAGCGCGTCTTCGAGGCGGTGTGGTTCTGCGCCGTTCGCTCGGGCGACCTCGCGCGCCCCGGCGCGTTCCGCACCGTCCAGGTGGGGCGGGAGAGCGTCCTGGTCAGCCGCACCCGGTCCGGGGAGGTCCGGGCGTTCCTCAACGTGTGCCGGCACCGGGGGGCGCAGCTGTGCGTCCAGGAGGCGGGCGAGGTCCGCCGCTCGTTCCAGTGCCCCTACCACGCCTGGACCTACGACCTCGACGGCCGGCTGATCGCCGCGCCGAACCTGGCCGGGATGCCCGGGGTGGACCGCGCCGCGCACGGCCTGATCGGTGTGCACGTGCGCGAATGGCTCGGGTACGTGTGGGTGTGCCTGGCCGACGACCCGCCGTCGTTCGCGGAGACGGTCGAAGGGGTCGTCGCCGAGCGGCTGGGCTCGGCCGAGGCCATCGGCAACTACGGGGTCGGCGGCCTGGATCTGGGGCGGCGCATCACCTACGACGTCCGGGCCAACTGGAAGCTCATCATCGAGAACTTCATGGAGTGCTACCACTGCGGCACCATCCACCCGGAGCTGACGGAGGTGCTGCCGGAGTTCGCCGACGGCTACGCCGCGCAGTACTACGTGGGCCACGGCGCGGAGTTCGGGGCGGAGGTCGAGGGGTTCACGGTCGACGGCGGGGCGGGGTTCGGCCGGCTCGACGGCGTGCGCGACGACCAGGACCGCCGCTACTACGCGATCACGATCGCCCCGCAGGTGTTCGTCAACCTCGTTCCCGACCACGTGATCGTGCACCGCATGTTCCCGCTGGCCGCCGACCGCACGCGGGTGGAGTGCGACTGGCTGTACGCGCCGGACACCCTGGCGGGCGGGGCGGACGTCTCGCGCTCGGTGGAGCTGTTCGACCGGGTCAACCGGCAGGACTTCGACGCCTGCGAGCGGTGCCAGCCGACCATGGCGTCGCGCGCCTACCGCGCGGGCGGGGTGCTGGTGCCCATGGAGCACCACATCGCCGCGTTCCACGACTGGCTGGCGGAGCGGATCGGCGCGCCGGCGGGCGGCGGGGCCGCGCCGGCCGCGACCGCGGAGCCGGGCGTGTAGCGGAGCCGCCGCCCGCGGGTAGCCGCCCGGGGACAGGTGCGCGCCGGGCGGCGGCACCGGCGCTGTCACCGGGCCCCGGCAGGATGGGGGCTCCGGGCCCGCCGCACCGGCCCGCCCGGCCGCAGCCCCGACCCTGGAGGGACCGCCATGACCGACTCGCCCGCGCGCACCGGCACGCTCGACGCGCGTTACAGCCGGCCCGATGCACGACCGAGCGCGTGGGCGGAGGTGCACGCGACCCTGGAGACCGCGGGGACGTACTGGCTGTCGACCGTTCGCCGCGACGGGCGCCCGCACGTCACCCCGCTGATCGCCGTCTGGGACGGCGCGTCGCTGTACTTCAGCACCGGCGACCGCGAGCAGAAGGCCCACAACCTCGCCGCCAACCCCAACGTCGTGCTCACCACCGGCGACAGCGCGCTCCAGGGCGGGTTCGACGTCGTCGCCGAGGGCGCGGCGGTGCGCATCAGCGACCCGGATCGGCTGGCGTCCCTGGCGCAGGCGTGGGTCGACAAGTACGGCGAGGTCTGGCGCTTCGAGGTCAGGGGCGGCGACTTCTGGCACGAGGGCGGCGGTCTGGCGGGCGTCTACGAGGTGGCGCCCGCCAGGGTCTTCGCCTTCCGCAAGGGCGACGACAGGTTCGCCCAGACCGGCTGGCGCCTGGCCTGACCCGTGCGGGGCCGCCCGCGGCGCGGGCGGTTCAGAGGGCGGCGGAGTCGGCGGTGGCGCGCTCGACCCCCACCAGGGCGAGGTTCAGGACGCGGTCGCTCAGGCTCTCGGGCGTCTCCTCGGGGTGGTCGAGCAGCCAGTCGACCAGGGCGTCGGCGGCTCCGGTGGCGATGCGGGCGAGGATCTCGGCGTCCTTGGGGGAGATGATGCGCCCGCCGCCGGGCAGCCCGGTCCCGGCCACCACCATCGCGGTGATCTCGTCCAGCACCCGCGCGCGGGCCGCCGCGACCTCCTTGGAGAACGGCTCGCCCTGGGTGCGCGCCTGCTGGTAGAGCACGACCCAGCTCTGGCGGTTCTCGGCGACGAACCCGAAGAACGCGCGCAGCCCCTGCCACAGGCCCAGCTCGGGCGGGTCGTCCGCCCGCACGACGTCGCGCACGGCCCGCACCAGCCGGTCGGCCTCCCGGTGGATACACGCCGTGAACAGCCCCTCCTTCGAGCCGAGGTAGATGTAGACCATCGGCTTGGAGATCCCCGCCACCTCGGCGATCTCCTCGACACTCGCGGAGTGGTAGCCCGAACGGGAGAAGACCTGGACGGCGGCGTCGATCATCTGCTGCTCGCGGACCTCGCGGGGCAGCCGTTTCTGTTTGCTGGACACGGTTCCCGACCTTATCGACGCGTCGGCGGGCGCCCGTCGCCGTCGGCCGGGCCGGATGGGCCGGATACCCGGCGCGACCATCACGCGGTGTGCATTCGCGGTGCTTCGGTGGCCCTCGCCACATTCACCGCACACGTCGGCGACGCCCCGGTCCGGGACTCCCTTGACCTGCACTTGGCCATTTCGAGGGCGTTCGCGGACCCGATTTGGGACATGCACTTTCCGGTGTTCGTTGCGGCCGGGAACCGGCGGATCACCGCCCCGGCACCCGGCGGGACGCGCCGGACACCGTGCGATCACACACCGACCCCTACACACGCCTGGAAACGGAGCCCACCATGCTGCGACGGCTCACCGCCGCATCCGTCACCGCCTCGGCGCTCGCCCTCTGGCCGGTCCCGGCCATGGGCGACGTCTGCTTCGAGGCCGCCCGTTGCTCCCTCGTCTCCCTTCCCGGATCCAGTCTCCCCGTGCACTTCCACGACGAGGTGGTGGAGGTCGAGTTCTTCAGCTGATGGCGCCGGGCGCGGACGGGGCGGGCGCCGGACGAGGTGAGGCCCCGGGGCGGGTTCACGGCCCCGGGGCCTCCCTGCTCCCCGGCCCGCCCACCCCCTCGTCGGAATGTGGCCGGGGAAGTCCTGTGTCCGCGGCACCCCGGGGTGGCGCCGAATATCCGGTTCCCTCCGAGATCCCTGGATTCGCACTCTACGATCTCAGAACCGTTTTCCACAGCCCATCGGCGCAACTCGCACCCGGTTATCTGCCTCACGTGGATATGGCCCGTCGGATGCACCCCGTGTGCGGCTTCCGCAAATCCCTGACCTCCCTGGACGCCCGCCTGCCCGAATGGGGATCCGCGGCGGGACGTGCGCGCGGCGGAAATTCCACCGGACATCCGACGCGCGAATTGAACGCACGGGAACGAACCCGGCAAAATTCTCCCGGTCGGCCACACGACGCGAAACTCCGCGGCCGATGCATTTCCCCGCATATGCGCGCACCCTCCGGCCGCGAGGCCGCCGCGCGGGACCGGGAAGACGGCCGTTTCGTTCAAGCCCGCGACCCCGCCCCGCTGCAAGACTCGCGGCATGGAACAGAAGACGCACATCATCACGCTGGCGACCCCGGATCTCGACGCCGCACGCAGGTTCTACCGCGACGGCCTCGGCTGGGAGCCGCTGCTCGACGTCCCCGGGGAGATCATCTTCTTCCAGACAGCCCCCGCGTTCGCCCTCGGCCTCTTCGACGCCGAGAAGTTCCGGGCCGACATCGCCGGCGCCGTCGCCGACACCCGCGTCACCGGGCTCACCCTGGCCCACAACGTCGACGGCCCGGCGGAGGTCGACGCGGTCGTGGAGTCGGCCCTCCTGGCGGGCGCCACCCTGGTGAAGTCGCCGCAGCGCGCCGCCTTCGGCGGGTACCACGGCCACTTCGCCGACCCCAACGGGGTGATCTGGGAGGTCTGCCACAACCCCGGGTGGGGGGTCGACGCGTCCGGGACCGTCCGGTTGGGCGAGATCCCCGAGTAGCGGGAGGCGGGGCGTGATCGCGTGTCGCTGATCACTCGATTACGCCCCCTAGCTGGTCTTTCGTCGAATTTTCGTCAGCGATCTTATACTCGTGAGAGGACTTATAAATGGCATATGTCGTGGTTTGCGCGGATTTAACCCGTTCGACCTGTTCGCCGTTGACCGGAACCCGGAAAGGACGCCGCAGCCCATGTCGGACCGCAGCATCCGGATGGTCGTCCCGCTGGTGGTCGTCACCGGCGTGGCCACCGTCTCCACCGGCACCTACTTCCTGCACCGCGAGCCCGTCGAGGCCGTGGCCTTCGCCCCCCAGGGCCAGGCCGCCCCCCAGGCGCCGGCGCAGAGCGAGGGGCCCGGCCCCTCCCCGGGCGAGTCGGCCCAGGAGCCCGCGGCGGCCGGCCTGGGCCTGGTGCGGGTGAACTACCGGCTGCACCGCCTGCCGCAGCTCGCCAGCAACCAGATCGCGGTGTGGATCGAGGACGCGGGCGGCACCTACATCCGCACCCTCTTCGCCACCAGCTTCACCGCCAACGGCGGCTACGTCCGCCGCCCCGAATCGCTGGTGGAATGGCGCGCCGCCGCGCAGTGGGAGTCCGCACCCCAGGACGAGGTCGAGAGCGCGAGCCGCCCCGCCCAGGACAGCGGCGACCAGACCCTCTACTGGGACGGCACCGACCGCACCGGGCGGCCGGTCCCGCCGGGCGACTACGTGTACCGCATCGAGGGCAACACCTCCTGGGAGAACCGGATCATGTTCACCGGCACGATCACCCTGGGAGAGGAGCCCAGCTCCTCGGCGGCGGAGCAGGAGTTCCTGCCCGCTGCCGCCGAGCGCGACGGCACGATGGTCGAGGACGTCGGCGCGGAGTTCAGCCCCGGCGAGCCGCTCGACCCGGCCGTGCTGACCGCCTTCACCCGTGGCTCCTGAGAGCCGGGGCGCCCGCGAGCGCCTGATGGGCACCGAGGTCCTCCTCGCGGCGCTGGACACCACCCGGCAGGCGCAGGTCTTCGGCTGGCTCGGCGACGTCGAGCGCACCTTCAGCCGGTTCACCGCCGGCAGCGACACCGCCCGGGTCAACTCCGCCGAGGGCCGGCCCACCGAGGTCGCGCCGATGTTCGCCGCCGCACTGGCCGAGGCGTGCGCCCACTCCGAGCGCACCGGCGGGCTGTTCGACCCGTTCCTCGCCGCCGACATGGAGCGCATCGGCTACGACCGCGACTTCGCGCTCATCGCCCCGGACGGCGTGGCCGCATCCGGCCACGCGGCCGCTCCGCCTCCGCCGACCCGGGGCGCGCCCCGGGTCGAGATCGACCACGTGAACCGCACCGTCGCCCTCTCCCCCGGCCTGCGCGTGGACCTCGGCGGCTTCGTCAAGGGGTGGAGCGTCCAGCAGGCCGCCGACGCCCTGCGGCGCGGCGGCGTCCCGCGCGGCCTGATCGACGCCGGCGGCGACATCGCCGCCTGGCGCCCCCCGGACGGTGCCCCGTGGCGGATCGGGGTGGAGCACCCCCTGACCGGCGCGACCGCCGCCGAGCTGTCCCTGGCGCCGGCCACCGCCGTGGCCACCAGCAGCGTCGCCCGCCGCGCATGGCGGGACGCCGACGGCGCACCCGTCCACCACCTGATCGACCCCCGCACCGGCGCCCCCTCCGCATCGGACTGCGCGCAGGCCACGGTCCTCGCGGCCGACCTGGGCGCGGCCGAGGTCTATGCGACCTGCCTGCTCCTGCTCGGGACCGGCGCCGGCCCGGACCTGCTCGCCGGGCTCGACGCCACCGCCGCGTGGATCACCGTCGACCGCGACGGCCGGGTGCGCCCCTCCCCCAACCTCCACCTCCACTGCGAAGAGGCGGCCTTCGATGACCGTTCATGAGGCGAGCCCGGCCCGGCAGGCCGCGCTCACCGCGCCGCGCCCGCTGCGCACCGGCTACGTGGCGGCGGCCATCGCCGTCTCGCTGCTCCCGTTCGCGCCCCTGCTGGGGATGCTGGACGCGGTGGGCGGGCCCGTCCCCGGGCTGGCCAACATCGCCGGCCTGATCGGCGGCGTGCTGATCTGGTGGCAGCTCGTCCTGGGCATGCGGCAGGTATCGGCGCTGCTGACCCCCGACCGCGGCGCGATCGTGGCGCTGCACGCCTGGCTGGGATCGCTGGGGGCCTTCTTCATCCTCCTGCACCCGCTGATGGAGATGATCGCGGACCGCCACGACCTCAGATACCTGGTGCGCTTCGACTTCACCTGGGCGGAGTCGAGCTACACGTCCCTGGGCCGGGCGGCGCTGCTGATGTTCCTGGCGCTGTGGCTGACCAGCACCCTGCTGCGCGCCGCGGTCCGCTACCGGACCTGGAACTACGTCCACTACCTGTCCTACCCGCTGGGCGCGCTGGTGTTCGTGCACGCCTACGGGGTGGGCTCCTTCATGCACGACAACGCCTGGCTGCGCGCCTACTGGCTGGCGCTGGGGGCGTCGTTCGCGGCGGCGTGCGCGTGGCGCCTGGCCGCGCCGCTGCGCTCGCCCCGCTATGAACTCACGGGCGCCACCCGGGCGGGCCCGGAGGCGACCGTCTACACGATGGCGCCCAAGGGCCCGTGGCTGCGCCCCCTGCCCGGCCAGTTCTGCAACGTGCGCACCGGGCCCGCGGCGCGGTCGCACCCGCTGAGCGTGGTGCGGACCGATCCCCGCAGCGGGGAGCTGACCTTCGCCGTGCGCGACGCGGGCCCGTTCACCGGCGAGCTGAGCGGGCTGGCGCCCGGCGCCACCCTGTACGTCGACGGCCCGCACGGGACCTTCACCCACGAGGCGCTGCGCGGGGACCGGCCGACGGTCCTCATCGCGGGCGGGATCGGCGTCACCCCGTTCGTGGAGCTGGTGCGCTCGCGCCCGGCCGGCGGGCTCACCCTCTTCCACGTGAGCCGGTCGCCCGCGACCGCGCTGTTCGGCGCGGAGCTGCGCGGGGAACTGGGCCCGGACTACGTGCACATGGAGCCGGCGCGGACGGGTCCGCACGGGGGCCCCGGGTTCGACGCGCAGGCGGTGCTGGGCCGCATCGGGCCGCGCACCGCGCGGACCGCCCGCTTCTTCGTCTGCGGCGGCCCCGCCTTCGTCGCCGCGGTGGACGCCGCCCTCGACGAGCAGGGCATCGGCCCCGGCCAGCGGCACACGGAGAAGTTCGAATGGTGACATCCGCCGGCGCCGCCGGGCACGGGCCCGCCGTTCCCGTGCGCGGTGCGCGTGCGCCGGTGCCCTGGAAGGCGGGCGATCCGGGGCGGTGGACTCCGGCGCCGACCCGTGGGTAGCAGCCGGCCACCGCCGCGTCCACCCGGTCCCGCGCCCGGTACCGGCCACCTCTCCGGCGCCGGCCCGCGGTTACGGTTCAGGGGACACCCGCCCCGCGACCGCCCGGGCGCGTGGACCCTCCGAGCCGCCGCGGGATCCGCTGTTCCCCGCACGCCGGCGGTCCGCCCCCGACCGGCCCCGGTGCCCCGTGTCCCGCCCTTGTCCTCCCCCAGCAAGGAGCACGAACCGTGGACCGCGCCCGCACCACCCGCACATCGGCCGCCGCCCTCCTGGCGGCCGGACTCGCCCTCGCCCTCCTGCCCGCCGGCCCGGCCGCGGCAGGGCCGCGCGACAGTGCGCCGGACGCGCGCACGCTCGACGCCGTCGCGGCCGGCCTCGACGCCGCCGCGTGGGCCGCCGGAACCGACGTGACCGGCTGGTACCCCGATCCCACCACCGGCCGTGTGGTCATCGGCGTCGCCGGCGGCGACCCCGGCGCCGCCGGCCCCCTCATCGCGGCGAGCGGCGTCGACGCCGGCGCGGTGCGGGTGGAGACCGGCGAACCCCGCCCCCTGGCACCGGACGTCCCCGCCTCCGCTGCGGATCCGGCGCCGGGCCGCGGCACTGCGGCGGCCGACGCGCAGATCATCGGCGGCGAACCGTTCGCCACCGACGGCGTGGTGCGGTGCGTGATCGGCCTGGCGGTCGACACCGGGTTCGTCGCGGGGCCGGGCTGCGGCGAGGTCGGCGACACGGCGTCGGGCACGGGCGGCGGCACCGGCACCTTCGCGGCGGTCTCCCCGGCCGGCGCGGCGCTGGTCGTGGCCGATCCGGGCTGGACGCCCACGCCCTATGTCCGGATGGGGGCGGGGCTGGCCACGGTCTCGGGGTCGCAGGAGGCCCCGGTCGGCGCGCAGGTCTGCCGGGCCGGCGCCACGACCGGCGTCCACTGCGGTGTCGTCCAGGCCCGCAATCAGACGGTGAACTTCCCCCAGGGCCCGGTCTCGGGCCTCACCCGGACCTCGATCTGCACCGAACCGGGCGACCGGCCCGGCCCCTACCTCAGCGGCGGCCAGGCGCAGGGCATCCACGCGGGCGGGGCGGGCAGCTGCGCCACCGGCGGGGCCACGTACTTCGCTCCGATCAATCCCCTGCTCGCGGGCTGGGGCGTGACGCTGATGGCCGGCTGAACCCGCGGGCGCCGGGCGGCGCCGGCCACCGCGCGGTCCGCCGGGGCCTGGATACCGACCGGTCGGTAGCGTAATCTCGCATCCACGACTTCCTATGTGACCGGGGGCACACACCAGGGACCGACGGAGGTGCAGATGACCGATTCCGACATCGCCCGGCCGGTGCGCTCGCTGGCGGCGGTGACCGCCCGGCTCCTGGTGCGCGGCAGCCCCTTCGAGACCGCGACCGCCGACATCAACGGTGTCCCGACCCGGATCTGGGCGAACGCGCCGGTCCACCTCCGCGCGATCCTGGAGGGCAGCCGCGGGCGCGACGGCGCCGCGGCGCTCGTCTACGGCGACGAGCGGATGAGCCACGCCGACTACTTCCGCACCGCCGCCGTCTTCGCCCGCCGCCTCGTCGACGACTACGGCGTGGCCAAGGGCGACCGGGTCGCGATCGCCATGCGCAACCACCCGGAATGGGTGGTCGCGTTCTTCGCCGCGGCGGGCATCGGGGCGATCGTCGTCCCGCTCAACTCCTGGTGGACCGGCGCGGAGTTGGAGTTCGGGCTCACCGACAGCGGAGCGAAGGTCCTCGTCGCCGATTCCGAGCGGATCGAGCGGCTGGCAGGCGTTCCGGAGCGGCTCGGGGTCGCGGTGGTCGCGGTGCGCGCCCCCGGCCCGCTGCCGGCGGGCGCCCGCGCCTGGCCGGACGTGCTCGGCGAGGTGCCCGGCGACGCCGACCTGCCGCCGGCCGACCTCGCCCCCGACGATCCGGCGACCATGTTCTACACGTCGGGCACCACCGGCGTCCCCAAGGGCGCCCTCGGGTCGCACCGCAACATGATCGCCAACATCTTGGCGGGGTCCTACGCCCGGCACCGGGCGCTGATGCGGCTGGGCCTGGAGCTGCCGGAGGTGCGGGCGCTCCTCGACGCGCTGCCGCCCTCGGTCGTGCTGTGCGTCCTGCCGCTCTTCCACGCCACGGGCGCGCAGACCGTCATGCTGCCCACTCTGGCCGCCGGCGGGACGCTGGTGCTGATGTACCGGTGGGACATCGAGGAGGCGCTGCGCGCGGTGGAGCGGGAGCGGGTCACGGCGATCACCGCGGTGCCGGCGATGATCTCCCAGATGCTCTCCTCGCCGCGACTCGCCGAGCACGACCTCTCCAGCCTGCTCACGCTGGGCTCCGGCGGGGCGCCGGCGCCACCGGCCCTGGTCGGGCGGGCCCGGGCGCGCCTGCACGAGCTCATGCTGGGCCAGGGGTACGGGATGACCGAGTGCTCGGCCACCGCGACGATCAACGGCGGCCGCGACTACCTGCTGCGCCCCGACAGCGCGGGGCTGCCGGTCGCGACCGTGGACGTGAAGGTCGTCGACCCCGCGGGGGCGGAGCTGCCGCCCGGCGAGGTCGGCGAGGTGTGGATCCGCGGGCCCGGCGTCGTCCTCGGCTACTGGGGACGGCCGGAGGCGACCGCGGAGACCTTCACCGACGGCTGGCTGCACACCGGGGACCTGGGCCGGCTCGACGATGAGGGGTTCGTGTACATCGTCGACCGCGCCAAGGACATGATCATCCGAGGCGGGGAGAACGTGTACTGCGCGGAGGTCGAGGCCGCGATCCACGAACACCCCGCCGTGGGCGAGGTCGCGGTGGTGGGCGTCCCCCACGAGGTCTGGGGCGAGGAGGTCGGCGCTGTGGTGCACCCGATCCCCGGGCACACCCTGGCGGAGGCGGACCTGCGCGGCCACCTCGACGGCCGCCTGGCACCGTTCAAGGTCCCCGCCCACATCCGGATCGTCGACCGGGACCTGCCGCGCAACGCGGCGGGCAAGCTGCTCAAGAGGCGGGTGAAGGCGGAGCACGGCTGGGACGCCGGCTCCTAGCCGCGGCCCGCGCCGGGCGCCCGGCGCGGGCCGGCCGGGGTCCCCGCCCTCAGGCGGGCGGTGGGGACGGGCGGGGGTCGCGGGGCAGGCCGAGCACGCGTTCGGCGATGACGTTGCGCTGGATCTCGTCGGTGCCCGCGTAGATCGTGTCGGCGCGGGAGAAGAGGAAGAGCCGCTGCCAGCGGTCGAGGTCGTATCCCCCGGGAACCGCCGGGTCCGCCGCGCCGTCCGCGGTGCCCGCCTCACGGGCGGCGGTGGCGGTGCCCGCGGTGAGCATCGACGGCGCCCCGAGCACGTCCATCGCCAGTTCGCCGAGGTCGCGGTGCCAGCGGGCCCAGAAGAGCTTGCCGATGGAGGCTTCGGGTCCCGGGGCCCCTGCGGCGGTGGCGGCCATCGTGCGCAGCGCCGTGTAGCGCATGGTGCGCACGCCGGTCCAGGCGCGCACCAGCCGGTCGCGGATGAGCGGGTCGCGGGCGGCGCCGTTGTCGCGGGCGACCCGGATCAGCTCCCGCAGTTCGCGCTCGTAGCCGACCTGGAGGCCGAGCGTCGAGACGCCCCGCTCGAAGCCGAGCGTGGCCATCGCGATCCGCCAGCCGTCGCCGGGCGCGCCCACGAGGGCGTCGGGGCCGGTGCGCACGCCGTCGAAGACGACCTCGTTGAACTCGGAGGTGCCGGTGAGCTGGGTGATCGGACGCACCTCCACGCCCGGGGCGTCCATGGGCACCAGCAGGTAGCCCAGCCCGCGGTGGCCGCGCGAGCCGGGCTCGGTCCGGGCGAGCACGAAGCACCGGTCGGCCTCGCGGGCGTGGGAGGTCCAGACCTTGCGGCCGTCGACCACCCATCCGCCGCTCCCGGGGTCCGGGCGGGCGCGCGTGGCGACCGCCGCGAGGTCCGATCCCGCTCCGGGTTCGGAGTAGCCCTGGCACCACAGCTCCCGCACGGCGGCGATGGCGGGAAGGAACCGGGCGCGCTGCGCGGGGCTGCCGAACGCGATGAGGGTGGGCCCCAGCAGGTGCTCCCCGATGTGGTTGACCCGGGCGGGGGCGTCGGCGCGCGCGTACTCCTCGTGGAAGGCGACCTGGCGCCCGATCCCCGCGCCGCGTCCGCCGTACGCAACGGGCCAGCCCAGGCACGTCCAGCCGGCGGCGGCCATGTGCCGTTCCCAGGCGAGGCGGACGCCGAACGCCTCGTGGTCGCGGCCGGGGCCGCCGAGCCCGCGGGCGGCGGCGAAATCTCCGACCAGGTTCTCCGCGAGCCAGGTCCGGACCTCCTCGCGGAATTCGCGCTCCGGGTCCACGGCCCCTCCCGCCGGTCGGGTCCGGCGCCTTCTGCGGTGCCGGGACGCGGGATAGCCTAGCAAACACTTGTTAGGTAGCGATGAGGGAGGCGTGCCGTGCGCTTCAGCGCCGAACAGGAGCATCTGCGGGCCGCCGTGCGCGGCCTGGCCGAGCGGCGGGCCGGCGATCCCGGACGGATGTGGCGCGACCTCGCCGGCCAGATCGGCGCGCAGGGCCTGGCACTGCCCGAGCGCTACGGCGGGGGCGGGTTCTCCTGCCGGGAGACGCACGTGGTCATGGAGGAGCTGGGCCGGGCGCTGGCCCCCGTTCCCTTCCTGGGCTCGGCGATCCTCGCCGGGCAGGCCCTGGCGGCGAGCGAGGACCGGACGGCGCGCCGGAGATGGCTGCCGCGCCTGGCCGACGGCTCCCTCGTGGCGGCCCTCGCCTGGGCCGACGAGGGCGCCCGCGACATCGAGGCCACCACCGCGCGCGCCGTTCCCGGACCGGACGGATCCTGGCGGCTGACCGGGGCCAAGGACCGCGTCCTCGACATCGCGGCCGCGGACCTGATGCTCGTCGCGGCACGCGGGCCGGACGGGCCGGGCCTGTTCGCCGTCGACCCCGGCGCCGAAGGCGTCACCGTCACCGCACGGGTACCGCTGGACCCGAGCCGGCCGCAGGGGCGGGTCGCCTTGGACCGCGCACCCGCCCGGCGGGTGGCCCGCGACGGGGCGGCGGTGCTGGAACGCGCCCTGGACGCGGGGCGCGCCGCACTGGCGGCCGAGCAGGTGGGCGGCGCGGCCTACTGCCTGGAGGCGGCGGTGGCCTACGCCGGGCAGCGGGTCCAGTTCGGCCGGCCCATCGGGGCCTTCCAGGCGGTCAAGCACCGGCTGGCCGACATGCTCGTGCTGGTCGAGAGTGCCCGGTCGGCGGCGCAGGCGGCTTCGTTCGCGCTCGCCGACGGCGCGCCCGACGCGCCGGAGGTGGTGTCGCTGGCCGCGTCGGTGTGCGCGGAGGCGTTCCGGACGGTCGCCGGTGAGGCCGTCCAGCTGCACGGCGGGATCGGCGTGACCTGGGAGCACCCCTGCCAGCGGTATTTCAAGCGCGCCCACGCCTCGGCGCTGCTCCTGGGGAGCCCGGAGTGGCACCGGCGGCGGCTCGCGGGCCCGCTCGGGCTGGACCCGGACTGACCGCCGGACCGGCGGGCGGCGGGCGGCGGAGGATCCGCCACCGGGGCGGAACCGGCCGACCGCGCCGAGGACTGCGCGAGGGAGCGCGTTCCGGCCCCGGCGGGCGCGGTACTCCGGTGCGGTGCGCTGGGCCGACGGGCAGGCGGGCGCGGTATCCCGGTGGGCGAGAAGCCGATGCGATACGGGGGCGGCAGCGCCGCGGACGCGCGCCGGGTGCGCGGCGGCGGTGGGCACGGCGTGCGCGGCCGGGGCCGGGCCGGGCCCGGTCCCGCGGTCGCCGCCGGGCGGGCGGGTGTCGGGCCGGGGCGGCGGCGGCCCGCTCGCTGGGCCGCCGCTGCCGTCGGGGTCAGCCGATCGCGTGGTTGGGGTCGCGCGAGCCGAGGGCGGGACCGTGGTCGTAGCGGACGAACGGCTCGTCGTCCGGCGTCCGCGGGTAGGGCGGGCGCTCGTCGGTGCGCAGGTCGGCGTCGTGCAGCTCGGCGAGGCCGATGCTGGTCAGCCGGGCGCCGACGTCGGAGCGCAGCTGCGGGAGCCGCGCGTAGAGCTGGTTGCCGGGGCACGCGGTGGCGTTGAGGTCGCGGTGCCCGACGATGGCCGAGGTGGGCCGGGAGTAGACCGTGCACAGCCACGCGCAGGTGGCCACGAGCGAGTTGTAGAGCGCGGTGGTCGGGCCGACGGAGGTGTAGGTGCCCTCGTTCTCGATACCGACGGCGACGCCGTTGTAGTTGGCGACGTGCGCGCCGACCACGTGCCGTCCGCCGCGGATGGACGACAGGGAGAGGTTGCGGCCCTCCATGATGTGCCCGCCGCGGCTGATCGTGAGCTGCTGCCCGGTGTCCGCCCAGCCGTTGGAGTCCATGTGGTAGTTCTGGATCGACCGCGACAGCGCGAACGCGTGGCTCTGGCTGTAGTCGGTGCTGTTGGCCGTGGCGGTGTGGTGGACCACGATGTAGGTCGGCCTGGTGCTGGTCACCTGCGCCGGGTTCTGCGGTGCGCGGGCGCCCCAGGCGGAACGCGACGAGATCGAGGGCTCTGGTGCGGCGAGGGCGCTGCCGGCCATCCCCACCTGAGCCGCGCCGCCGAGCAGAACGCCGCCGGCGACGAATGCCGATCCGCGGAGGATACTCCGGCGCGACATCCCGTCGACCGCGCCGGGCGCGGTTTCGGCGTCGATAGATCGTCTGGTTTCGGTCATGTGACCCATCCTTGGTTGTGGATGCTTGTGGCACCAGCCGCCCCAGGAAAGCACAGTGACCTGCGGCGAGAACAGGGTCACCGCGCGCATATCAGATGGCCGGTAACGGTCGCATAAGAGATCTTGACACCGCGGGCCTCGATTTCGCCCAGGGTGCCACAACGCCCGCCCGGCCGCACGAGCTGGAATTACAGGACGGGCTCTGGGCGGCGCCGCGGCGCCGCCCAGAGCCCGGTCACTCCTCGGCCTCGGGGCCGGAATCCGGTGGGGCGTCCTCCTCGGGATCAGGCGCCTTCTTCGGGCGCCCCCGGCGGGGGATGGCCGCGCTGTTGTTGGGCATGCGGCCCGCATCGGACAGCGCGCGGCGGAGGAGGAATTCGATCTGCGCGTTGGTGCTGCGCAACTCGTCGCCCGCCCAGCGGGCGAGCGCGTCGTGCACGGCGGGGTCGAGTCGCAGCAGGATCTTCTTCCGCTCGGCCACGGTGATCGGCCGTCCGCTACTGGTAGAGCGAGCCGGTGTTGACCACCGGGCTGGTGGGCCGGTCCGAGCACAGCACGACGAGCAGGTTGCTGACCATCGACGCCTTGCGCTCCTCGTCCAGCTCGACGACGTCCTGCTCCGACAGGCGTTGGAGCGCCATGTCGACCATTCCCACCGCCCCCTCCACGATCAGCTGCCGGGCGGCCACGACCGCGCCGGCCTGCTGGCGCTGGAGCATCGCCTGGGCGATCTCCTGAGCATAGGCGAGATGGGTGAAGCGCGACTCCACGATCCGCACCCCCGCCGACTCCACCCGCGCGGCGATCTCCCCCGACAGCTTCTCGGTGATCTCGTCGGCGTTGTCGCGCAGCGACAGCCGGCCTTCGTCGTGGGCGTCATAGGAGTAGTTGTTGGCGATGTGCCGCACGGCGGTCTCGGTCTGGATGGAGACGAACCGCACGTAGTCGTCGACCTCGAAGACCGCGCGCGCGGTGTCCTCGACCTGCCAGACCACGACCGCGGCGATCTCGATGGGGTTGCCGTCGAAGTCGTTGACCTTCATCACCGACGTCTCGTGGTTGCGGATGCGGGTGGAGATCGGCTGCCGGGTGGTCAAGGGGTTGACCCAGCGCAGGCCGTCCTCGCGCAGCGTCCCGGAGTAGCGGCCGAGGAACTGCACGACGCGGGCCTCGTTGGGGGCGACGATGGTCAGCCCGACCGCCGCGATCAGGCCGGCCAGGATCAGCGCGATCCCGCCGACCCATGCCGCCGGGCCCGCGCCGGCGAACAATCCGGCGAGCACCAGCAGCACGCCGGCGACGACGAGGACCAGGCACAGGGCCGCGACGGGCAGCCCGGGGGCCCCGCTCACCTGGCGCTCCCGGACCTTCGGGTCGGGCATCTGCACGCTCGCGGCGTCGGCGCGCGTGGCGTCGTTCATGGGGGTCCTCCCTCGATCTGATGTGATGCCGCCAGCATAGCATTGTGATATCACTTTATTAAGCGCCCCTCCGGACCCCGGTCCGGACCGACCTGACAGGGAGAACCGATGCCCGTACCCCTGCGCCTGCGACCGCCCCGCCACCGGGTGGAGCGCCGCGCCATCGCCTGGTGGACCACCCGGTCCCTGCTCATCGCCGTCCCGGCCGCCGCGGTGCCGGCGGCGGTCACCGTCCTGGACGCGATACCGTTCGCCGACGCCGCCCGCCCCTGGCTCTGGCTGGCCGCCGGGATCCTCGCCGCCGCGGGTGTCGCGGTCACCGCCGCGATGCCGCTGTGGCGCTACCGCGTGCACCGCTGGGAGGTCACCGACGACGCCGTGTACACCGCCTCCGGGTGGCTGTGGCAGGAATGGCGGATCGCGCCGATGTCGCGGATCCAGACCGTCGACACCGACCGCGGACCGCTCCAGCGGCTGTTCGGCCTGTCCAGCCTGACCGTCACGACCGCTTCGGCCGCCGGGCCCCTCAGCATCGACGGACTCGGCCATGAACGCGCCGCCCGGCTGGCCGCGCGCCTGACGGCCGCCACGACCCGGGCGCTGCCGGGTGATGCCACATGACCGCCGCCGCACCCGCGGGCCCGGCCCCGCGGCAGGACTCCGGTGGCACCGTCGAACCGGCGGACTGGCGCGGCCTCAGCCCGGCCACCGTCTGGGCCGGCGCGATCGTGCTCGCCGCCGTGATCGGGCTGCCCGCCCTGGTCGCCACCGCCGCGGTCGTCCTGGGCGGCGCGCCGCTCCCGTGGCCGGTGGTCATCGTGCCCGCCGCCGTGCTGCTCATCGGGGTCCTGGTCGGCCTCGACGCGCTTCGGCTGCGCCGCACCCGCTACCGGGTCACCGGCGAGCGGCTGGAGATGGAATCCGGGATCGTCGCGCGCTCCTCGCGGTCGATCCCGCGCGAACGGATCCGCAGCGTGGACGTCTCCGCGGCGATCTGGGTCCGCGTGCTGGGCCTGTGCACCGTGACCGTGGGGACCGGCGTGTCCGCGGGCGCCGCTCAGCAGGACGAACTGCGCCTGGACTACGTCACCGCGGCCGAGGGCGCGCGGCTGCGCCGCGAACTCCTGCTCCGCGCGTCCGCGGCGGAGACCGGGGACGCACCCGGCCTGCCCGGGGCCGCGGTACTCGCGGCACTGTCCCCGGCCTGGTTCGGCTATGCCCCGCTCAGCCGCGCCGTCCCGCTGCTCGGCGCGGGCGCGCTCGGCGGCGTGTGGCAGGTCCTCAGCTGGTTCGGCGAGGAGCGGGCCGCCCGCACGGCCATGCCCGTCTGGGACTTCGCCCTCGCCCACCCCGCCGTGGCCGCCACCGCACTGGTGCTCACCGTTGCCGCGACGGGCACGGTCGCGGCGACCGCCCTCCAGGTGGAGGCGTGGTGGAACTACCGGATGACGCGGGAGGCCGACGCGACGCTGCTGGTGCGGCGGGGGCTGCTGACCGCCAAGGCGCTGTCGGTGGAGGAGCGTCGGCTGCACGGCGCGGCGGTGCTGGAGCCCCTGCCGCTGCGCTGGTCGGGCGGGGCCAAGGTGACCGCCGTGGCGACCGGCCTTGGCGGGGGCGACCACGAGGAGACCGTTTCCCGCAACGCGCTGTCGCCGGCGATGCCGGGGCCGCGGGCCCGGCGGCTGGCCGCCGCCGTGCTGAAGGCCCCCTTCCTCCTCCTGGAGACCCCGCTCACCGCCCACCCGAGCGCCGCGCTGCGCCGCCGCGTGGTCGGGGCGCTGCTGCTGACCGCCCTGATCGGGGCCGTGCTCTCGGGCGCGGCGGCGGCCACGCCGTGGGTGGCCTGGTGGACCGGGCCGATCGCGGCCGCGGTGGCGGCGCCGCTTCTGGTCGCCTACGCCGTGGGCGCCTACCGGGGGCTGGGGCACGCGCTCACGCCCGGGCACCTGATCACGCGCACGGGCATGGCCGCCCGCGCGACGGTCGCACTCGAACGCGAGGGGATCATCGGCTGGCGGTTCACCCGCTCGCCGATGCAGCGCCGCGCCGGCCTGGTCACCGTGGGCGCGACGACCGCCGGCGGCGCCGGGGTCTACCGCGCGGTCGACATGGGGCTGATCGAGGGGGTCCGCCTCGCCGACGACGCGGTCCCGGGGCTGCTCGCCCCGTTCCTGGAGCCGGCCTGACCGGGCCGGCGCCGGCGGACGGACGCCGGCGGCACGCCGTGTGGCCCGCCTCTCCCGGCTCGGGCCGGGGCGGAGGCGGGCACCCGCGGGAGGCTCAGCGGCGGGCGGGGCGGTTGATGTGGGCGAGGGCCATCTCGACCAGGGGGTAGACGTCGAAGACCTCGTGGAGCTGGAGGGCGTCGAGGATGCGCGCGGGCACCGAGGTGGGCTCGGCGAGGACCATGTGGCGGCCCTCTCCGGTGAGCCGGCGGTAGGCGCCCATGAGCGCCCGCACCCCGCTGGCGTCGAAGAAGACGACGCCGGAGAGGTCGACCACCATGCAGGACCGGCCGGAGGGCCCCGCCGCCCGCAGGATGCGGTCGCGCATGTCGTCGGCGGTGGCGATGTCGATCTCACCGTGAATGGGCACGACGACGGCCTCCGTGCAGGGAAAGCGCTCCCGTTCTCGTCCCGACACCTGGCGGCCTCCTCGAATCCCAACGCTCACATTCGTACCGGCCCCCCGTGCCGGTGATCGTATCGACCCGGCGACGGCCAGGTAGGCGGTTTCGGGATATTCGCGGCGCAACACCCGCGACCTGCGACGGAGTACCGCCGTGACGGCCGCCGGCCGCGACCGGGCGGCCACCGGGCCACCAGGTCGGCGCCCCGTGCCGAGGCAGGTCAGCCGGGGGCGGCGACCAGGACCCGCATCTCGCCGGCCAGGTCGCGGACCTCACGGGTGCGCAGCCCCGCGGAGCCCAGCAGCTCGTCGTACTCGGCGGCGGTCCGCTCGCGCCCGGCGGTCATGACCATCATGTTCAGGTCGAAGGCGAGCGCGAGCCAGGCCGGGTCGCGGTCGGGGGCGGCGGTCCCACGTGGTTCGGGCCCCCGGTCGGGGACGGCGGCCCCGCCCCGCCCGGGGCCGTGGCCCGGGACGATCCGCTCCAGGATCAGCAGCAGGCCGTCGGCGGGCATGGCCGCCCGGCAGTTGGCCAGGATCGTCCGGGCGGCGGCGGCGTCCCAGTTGTGCAGGACGCGGCAGAGCAGGTAGACGTCCCCGCCCGCGGGGACCTCGCGGAAGAAGTCGCCGGGGACCGCCCGGCAGCGGCCTTCGGCGACGTAGGTCCCCAGCCGCCCCTCGGCGGAGCGCATCACATCGGGGCGCTCGAAGAGCACGCCGCTGAGATGCGCGTGGGCCATGAGCAGCCCGGCCAGCACCGATCCGTCGCCGCCGCCGACGTCCACGATCCGCGAGGCCGCGGAGAAGTCGACGACGGCGGGGAGTTCGGCGGCGAACGAGCTGCCCACCGACATCCCCGCGTCGAAGAGGGCGGAGTCGGCGGGGTGGGTGTGCAGGTAGCCGTAGATGTCGGTGCCGTGGGCCGTGCGGAAGGCGGGCTCGCCGGTACGGACCGAGTCGCCCAGCCGCTTCCAGGCGTCGGTGAAGAAGCCGCTCGTGTAGAGCAGCGCGAGGTCGCGCATCGAGCCGGGATGGGTGGCGCTCAGCAGGCGGCCCTTGCCGGTGGGGGCGAAGGCGCCTTCGGGGTCCTCGGCGAGGATCCCGATCGCCGCGAGGGCGCGCAGCAGCCGGTACAGCGGCTCCGGTCGCAGGCCCAGCTCTTCGGCGAGCTCCCGGGGGCCCGCCGGCTCCCGCGCGATCCGGTCGACCACGCCCAGCTCCACGGCGGCGGAGACCGCGTACGCCAGCCAGGGCCCCACGAGGAGTCCCAGCAGCTCACTGCGATCGGCGTCGTCTTGGGCCTCTCTCACGTGCATCACCGCTCCCCGGTCCGCTCCCGCGCTCTCCCCTGCTCCCGTTTCACCGTAACGCCGTGTGCCCGCGGAATCACCGGGATGGCCGATTTCGTCCCCCGCGTCCCGCTGTCCGGGCCGGGTGAATGTCACACCCTGGGCCTAGGTTCGGGGGTGTGAGCGAACGCTGGAGTGCCGACGACATCTGGGCTCTCGCCCCTGACGCCGCGTCCCGGAAGGCCGCGGCACAGGTCGCCCGGACCCCGTCGTCCTGGCCCGTGCGGGGGCTCCGGTCGGCCGCGGGGGTGGCAGAGGTGCTGTGGGGGGAGTGCTCCGGAAGCGGCGCCACCCCCTACCGCGCGGCGGTGCACTTCCTGGAACCCGGTTCGCCCGCGTACCGGTGCAGCTGCCCCAGCCGCAAGTTCCCGTGCAAGCACACCCTGGCCCTGCTCCACCTGTGGAGCGGCGGGCACGTGGCCGAGGCCGGCGACCCGCCCGGCTGGGTGGCCGGCTGGCTCGCCGAGCGCGGGGGGGCGGCCGCGGGCGGCACGTCCCCGCGGCCGGCCGCCGACGCCGCCGGGCGGCAGGAACAGCGGGAGCAGCGGGCGCGGCGGCGCGAGGACCGGGTGGCCGACGGCCTCGCCGAACTGGAGCTGTGGCTGCGCGACCAGATCGGGTCCGGGCTCGCCGGCGCGCGCGACCCGGGCTACGCCCACTACGACGACATGGCGGCGCGGCTGGTCGACGCCCAGGCGGCGCGGATCGCCGACCGTGTCCGCGACCTCGCCGGGATCGGCCGGGTCGCCGACTGGCCCTCGCGGCTGCTGGCGGAGTACGCGCTGTTGCGGCTGCTGATCAGCGGCTACCGGCGCCGCGACCGGCTCCCCGCGCCGCTGGGTGCGACCGTCCGGTCGCGGGCGGGGATCCCCGCCGCGGCCGACGAATCCGCTCCGGTCCGCGACACCTGGCAGGTGCTGGGGCAGGCGTTCTTCGACGCGGGGCAGGTACGCGGCCGGCGCATCTGGCTGCGCGGCGGCGATGGGCGCGCCGCCGCCCTGGTGTCCTTCGCCCGGCCCGGCCAGGCCCCCGACGCGCCGGTCCGGATAGGGACCGAAGTCGACGCCGACCTCGCCTTCCACCCGGCCGAATCGCGCGCCGTCGTCACGCGGCGCCACGCCGAGCGGCGGACCGGGCCGCCGCGGGGCGGCACCGTCGCCGACGCCCTTGCGTCGTGGGCGCGGGCACTGGCCGACGACCCCTGGCTGGAGGCGTGGCCGGTGGTGGTGGCCGACTCCGTGATCGGCCGGAACGAGGGGTGGTGGCTGGCCGACCCCACCGGGGCCGCTCTCCCGCTGCACGCCGCGTCGGCCCCGCCGTGGCAGTGGGCGGCCGTCACGGGCGGCGCCCCGGCCACGGTCGCCGCCGAGTGGACCCCGCACGGCCTGCGCCCACTGACCGTCTGGGACCCCGACGGCGCACCCGTGCAGCTCACCGGCGAATCCGTCTAGGCCGCCCATGACGCACACCCCCAGGTCCGCGGACACCCCGCGCGACACCGCACCCCTACCCCAGGACCCGCCCATTTCCGGACGCCGCGACACCACCGCAGCACCACCCAACCGGCACCCGCACCGAGCACGTGACGAGGAGGACAGCAGGCCCGGCCGTGAACCTCGCTCCCGGCAAGGCCGACCACCGGAAACCACCCGCGGCGACACCCCGCACGACACCACACCCCCACGGCGGTCCTCACCCCAGGACCCGCCCATTTCCAGACGGGACACAGCCGCACCACCCCACCGGCGCCCGCGTCGAACACGCGACGAGGCACCCAGCAGGCCCGGCCGTGAACCCCGTGCCGGGGACGGCCGGTCGCCCGGGAGCGGTCACAGCGGTGAGCGGCGCCGGCCGACGCGTGTGGGACCTCCCGGCGCGCTTCGCGCCGCGGAAGCCGGAGTGCGCGCCGATGGCGTCGGCCGCCTGCGCCTGAGACGCCGTCCGCAACGGTGATCGCGGCCCTGATACCGGGTCCGCCCGCTTCCGCCGCGGCGTCGGCGCGGTACGCGCCGCCCGTCACCCCGCCCCCTCCTGCTTCCCCTGTGAGAGGACCGCTTTCCGTGTCGACATCCGACGACGTGTGGCCGGACCTGGTGTCCGCGGCCCTGGTGGGCACCGACCGGCGGGCTGTGCCGGATCCGCCGGGGCTGCCCGCTGTCGCCGGGGGCGATCCGGCGCTGACCCTGCTCGACCGGGCCGCGCTGGTCGCGGTGCGCGATCGGGCCGGGCGAACGCCGGGCCGCGCCGACCCGCTGCCGCCCGCTCCGGCCGAGTCCGCCCCGGTGGTGGGCGACGCGGCGGCACTGCGCCTGAGCGAGCTGCTCGCCCAGACCGCCGACTTCCGGCTCGGCGAGTGGCTGGACCTCGCCGCCGAGCGCGGGCGGCGCGTCCCGCCGCACCTGCTCCCCCGGCTGCTCGACGCCGGCTCCCGCGACCACGGGCTGGGCCGCCGGGTGGCGCGGGTCTGCGGCGAGCGCGGCCGCTGGCTGGCCGCGCTCGCTCCCCAGTGGTCCTACGTGCCCCGGTCGGCCCCGGTCGGCGCGTTCACCGTGGCGCAGTGGCGCGCCGGCGACGCTGATCACCGCCGCCGGCTGCTGGAGTCGCTGGAGGAGTGCCTCTCCCCCGGCGACGAACCCCTCCTCGCCGAGGCGCTGTCCGACCGCAGCCCCCGCGTCCGCGGCCTGGCCATGGCGCTGATGGCCCGGCTGGGCGACACCGACCGCGGCAGGAGGCTCGCCGGCCACGCCCGGCGCCACATCCGCCCCGGTACCGGTGGTCCGCGCGTGACGCTGCCGGACCCGTCGGACGCCGACCTGGTCCGCGACCTGAACGTCAGCGTCCCCGAAGGGGGCGACCCCCGCGGGGACATCCGCCGCGAATGGCTGTGGACGCTCGTGTCCCACACCCCGCTCGACACCTGGACCGGCCACTTCGGCGGCGACCGCGCCCACGTGGTCGCGCAGGCCCAGGACTCCGGCGACTGGGACCTGCTCGACGCCCTCGCCAACGCGGCCGTGGTCCAGCGCGACCTCGCGTGGGCGCGTGCGCTCCTCCCCGCCGCCATGGACCGGCTCACCCGCGGCCACGACATGCGCGGCAGCCGGGGACGCGCGCTGCTGGCCCTGCTGCCCGCGGCGGAGCGGTGCGCCTGGGCGGCCGAGCGGGGAACGGGCGCCACCGCGGCCGCCCTGCTCACCGTGCTGGAACAGCTCTCCTGCCCGTGGACCGAGGAGCTGGGCGCGCTGGTGGCCGGCGTGATCCTCCGGGAGCCCGCATCGGACCTCGCCTCCTCGCCGCTGGCCGGGCTGTGCCGCCAGGCCGAGGCGTGGCTGCCGCCCCGCACGCACCCCCTGTTCGACGCGTACGCCGACGGGGGCCTCCACCTCGCCGAGGACGATCGCCGGGAACCACGTTCCCGGCTCGCCCGCACCCTCCGATTCCGATCCGACATGCACGAGGAGCTTCGTTGACCTCCGCCACCGCCACGGCCGCCCTGCGCCCGCACGCCGAGCAGCACTTCGCCGACGAGCTGGCCGCCCTGGCCGCGGCCGACGACCGGCCGCGCCCGCCCGGGTGGAGGCTGTCCCCGTGGGCCGTGACCGCCTACATCCTCGGCACCACGCTCGACGACGGCACGGCCGTCACCCCCAAGTACATCGGCGCCCGCCGCGTGGTGGAGGTCGCGGTGGCGACCCTGGCCACCGACCGCGCCCTGCTGCTCCTCGGGGTTCCGGGCACCGCCAAGACCTGGCTGTCGGAACACCTGGCCGCCGCGATCTCCGGCGACTCCACGCTCCTGGTCCAGGGCACCGCCGGGACCGCCGAGGAGGCGGTCCGGTACGGCTGGAACTACGCCCGGCTGCTGGCCGAAGGGCCCTCCGACGCCGCCCTGGTGCCCAGCCCGGTCATGACCGCGATGGCCGAGGGTCGCCTGGCCCGGGTCGAGGAGCTGACCCGGATCCCCTCCGACGTCCAGGACGCGCTGATCACGGTGCTGTCGGAGAAGACGCTGCCCGTCCCGGAGCTGGGCACCGAGGTCCAGGCGGTGCGCGGGTTCAACGTCATCGCCACGGCCAACGACCGCGACCGCGGCGTCAACGACCTGTCCAGCGCGCTGCGGCGGCGGTTCAACACCGTCGTGCTCCCGGTGCCGCGGACCGCCGACGACGAGGTCGAGATCGTCTCCCGCCGAGTCGCCGACCTGGGCCGTTCGCTGGAGCTGCCCGAGGTGCCGACCAGCACCGACGAGATCCGCCGCATCGTCCAGGTGTTCCGGGAGCTGCGCTCCGGGGTGACCGCCGACGGCCGCACCAAGGTGAAGTCGCCCAGCGGCACGCTGAGCACCGCCGAGGCGATCTCGGTGCTGACCAACGGCATCGCACTGGCCGCGCACTTCGGTGACGGGACGCTGCGCCCGGCCGATGTCGCGTCCGGGGTCCACGGCGCCGTGGTGCAGGACCCGGTCTCCGACGCCGTCGTGTGGCGCGAGTACTTGGACACCGTCGTGCGCGAGCGCCCGGGCTGGGAGGACTTCTACGCCGCCTGCCGCGAGGAGAGCCGCTGATGGGCCGGGTGGACACCGACCGGGTCCACGTGCTGGGGGTGCGCCACCACGGCCCCGGATCGGCGCGGGCGGTGCGGGCGGCGCTGGAGGGGCTGCGGCCCGACGCGGTGCTGATCGAGGGCCCGCCCGAGGCCGACGCGCTGACCCGCCTGGTACCGGGGCTGGAACCGCCGGTGGCGCTGCTCGCCTACACGCCCGGCGACACCGAGCGGGCCGCGTTCTGGCCGTTCGCGGAGTTCTCCCCCGAGTGGGTGGCGCTGGAGTACGCCGCCCGCACGGGCGCCGAGGTCCGCTTCTGCGACCTCCCCGCCGCGCACTCCCTGGCCGCCGACGCCGCCCGCGGGCCCGGTGGCGGTCCCGGGGCCGGTGGCATGCCCGAGGAGGTGGACAGCAGCGACGGCCCGGAACGGGTCCGCCCCGCGGGCGGCGCCCCCGGGGCCGCGGAGCGCGCCCGGGTCGACCCGCTCGGCGTACTGGCCGAAGCCGCGGGCTACGACGACCCCGAGCGCTGGTGGGACGACGTCGTCGAGCAGCGCCCCGAATCCGGCGCCGCCATCGGGGCGCCCTCGCCGTTCCCGGCCATCGCCGAGGCGATGGCGGCGGTGCGCGCCGAGCTCTCCCCCGGACCCGATCCACACGAAGCGCGCCGCGAGGCGCACATGCGCCGGGTGCTGCGCTCGGCGCTGCGCGCGGGCCACGAGAGGATCGCGGTGGTGTGCGGCGCGTGGCACGTGCCGGCTCTGCTGGAGCACCCCCGTGTGGCCGATGACGACGCGCTCCTGCGCGGCCTGCCCAAGGTGAAGGTGGCCGCGACCTGGATCCCCTGGACCCACGGCCGCCTGGCCGCGGGGTCCGGGTACCTGGCCGGCGTCCGTTCCCCCGGCTGGTACCACCACCTCTTCACCGCGCCGGACCGGCCGGTGGAGCGCTGGCTGGCCGAGGCCGCCCGGCTCCTGCGCGAGAAGGACCATCCGGTGTCGTCCGCGCACGTCATCGAGGCGGTACGGCTGACCGGCGCTTTGGCCGCACTCCGCGGGCGCCCGCTCGCCGGGCTGGCGGAGCTGGCCGAGGCGACATCGGCGGTGCTGTGCGAGGGCTCGGCGGAGCGCGCCGGGCCGGTCCACCGCGAGATGGCGATCGGTGAGCGCATGGGGTCGGTGCCCGATTCCACTCCGATGGTGCCGCTCCGGAGCGACCTGGCCGCGCAGCAGCGGCGGCTCCGGCTCAAACCCGATCCGGTCGCCCACGACCTCGACCTGGACCTGCGCGAGGAGTCCGCGCGAACGCGCAGCGCCCTGCTGCACCGGCTGCGGCTCATCGGGGTCGCGTGGGGCGAGCCCCGGCGCGGCCCGACGCGGTCGCAGGGCACCTTTCGCGAGGCGTGGACGCTGGCCTGGGCGCCGGAACTGGACCTCGCGCTGATCGAGGCCGGCCGCTGGGGCGGCACCGTCGCCGGGGCCGCGGCGGCCCGCGCCCGCGACCTCGCCGCCCGGGCGCCCCTGCCGGAGCTGACCGCGCTCACCGAAGCGTGCCTGAAGGCCGGGCTGGACGACGCGGTCGACGACGTGCTGGCCCGCCTGGCCGTCCGCGCGGCCGAGGACGACGACATCGAGCACCTGATGGACGCGGTGCCGCCGCTGGCCCGGTCGGCCCGCTACGGCGACGTCCGCCGCACCGGCTCCGCCGCACTGGGCCGGGTGGCCGGGCAGCTCATGGCGCGGGTCTGCGCGGGCCTGGGCCCGGCGCTGTCGGGGCTGGGCGACGACGCCGCCGCGCACGTGGTGTCCGGCATCGACGGGGTGCACGGGGCGGCCGTGCTGCTGGGCGGCGCGGCCGAGGCCGACTGGCTGGACGCGCTCGGCTCCGTGGCGGTCCGCGACGACGTCCCGGGCCGGGTGTGCGGCCGGGCGCACCGCATCCTGTACGACTCCGGGCGGCTCGACGACGCCACCGTCGCCGTGCGGCTGGGCCTGGCCACCTCACGCGCCGCGCCACCGGAGCGGGCGGCCGCCTGGATCGAGGGGTTCCTGTCGGGCTCGGGCCTGCTGCTGGTCCACGACGAAGCGCTGCTGGCGCTGGTCGACGGCTGGCTGACCGGCCTGTCACCCGAGGCGTTCACCGACGTCCTGCCCCTGCTGCGGCGCACCTTCGGCGCGTTCGAGGCGCCCGAGCGCCGGGCCGTCGGCGATCGGGTGCGGCACCGCGAGACCGGCGCGCCCGTGCCGGCGGCGGGCGGCGCCGCCCTCGACGCCGGGCGCGCGGCGCCGGCGCTGGCAACGGCGGCCCTCGTGCTGGGTGCGGTGCCGCGGGGCGCGGGCGGCGCCCGGTGACGGCCGCGTCGGTCACCCGCGGTTCGGCCGGGCACGGCGGACCCGCCACGGAACCGGCGTCGACGACGTGTCCCTCCCCGGCCGGGTCCGGGGCCCGCACGCAAGGAGGTCTCGGATGAACGGCACGGACACGGGGGCGGAGGCCGCCACGGAACGGATGCGGCGGTGGCGGCTGGTGCTCGGCGGCACGGCCGCGGACGCGCTGGGCGGGCTGGGCGCCGCCGATGCCCGGATGGACGGCGCGCTCGGCGCGCTCTACGACCGCGACGGGGACGGGCCGCGCCGCGGCGGCCTTGAGGGGTCGGCCCCGCGCGTCGCTGCGTGGCTGGGCGACATCCGCTCCTTCTTCCCCACCGGCGTGGTGCGGGTGATGCAGGCCGACGCCATGGAGCGGCTGGGGCTGGAGCGCCTGCTGCTGGAGCCGGAGATGATGGAGGCGGTCGAGCCCGACGTGCACCTGGTCGGCACGCTCCTCTCGCTGGCGCGGGTGATGCCCGAGGCGGCCCGGGAGTCGGCGCGGGCCGTGGTCCGCGGGGTGGTGGCGGATCTGGAGCGCCGGCTGGCCCGGCACACGCGGTCGGTGGTGCAGGGCGCGCTGGACCGGTCGGCGCGCACGGCGCGGCCGCGGCGGACCGCCGACATCGACTGGGACCGCACGATCCGCCGCAACCTGCGGCACTACCTGCCCGAGCGGCGCACGGTGGTGCCGGAGACCCTGGTGGGGTACGGCCGCCGCGCGCGGGGCGTGCGGCGGCACGTCGTGCTGGCGGTGGACCAGAGCGGGTCGATGGCGTCGTCGGTGGTCTACGCCGGGGTGTTCGGCGCCGTGCTGGGGTCGATGCGGACCCTGCGGACCTCCCTGGTCGTGTTCGACACCTCGGTCGCGGACCTGACCGGCCGGCTCGCCGACCCCGTGGAGGTGCTGTTCGGCACCCGGCTGGGCGGCGGCACCGACATCAACCGGGCGGTCGCCTACTGCCAGGGGCTGCTGACCCGTCCCTCGGACTCGGTGTTCGTGCTCATCAGCGACCTCTACGAGGGGGGCGTGCGCGAGGAGATGCTGCGCCGGGTCGCCGCGATGAAGGCGGCCGGGGTGCAGGTGGTGGTGCTGCTGGCGCTGTCCGACGACGGGGCGCCCTCCTACGACCGCGCCAACGCGTCGGCGCTGGCGGCCATGGGGGTGCCGGCGTTCGCGTGCACGCCCGACCGGTTCCCGGAGCTGATGGCGGCCGCGGTCCAGGGGCGCTCGCTGGTGTCGTGGGCGGAGCGGGAGCAGGCGGGGGACGGCGGTGGCGGGGCGTCCGCGGGCCGGGTGTGACCCAGGCGGCCCGCTGCGGCCAGGGCGGGGGCCCGGCCGCAGCGGGCGCTACATCCAGTTGCTGCGTTTGAAGAGCAGGTAGAGGACGACGCAGCCGGTCGCCATGAGGCTCAGAGCGAAGGGGTAGCCCAGGGTCCAGTGGAGTTCGGGCATGTGGTCGAAGTTCATCCCGTAGATGCCGGCCACCAGGGTCGGCGCGAAGAGGATGGCGGCCCACGCCGAGATCTTCTTGGTGACCTCGCCCTGCCGGTAGCTGGCCTCGGTGAGGTGGCGCATCTCCTCGTTCTGCGCCTGGGACACCAGGGTGGCGTTCACCGCCAGGATGTCCTGGAGCATCTGGCGGAAGGCGTCGGAGCGCTCGGCGGCGGCGGTGGCGTGGTCGGCGACGTCGCGCAGGTAGCGGCGCAGCTCGGCGTGGGCCTCCTCGTCGGCGAGTCCGTCGATGAGGGACCGCAGCACCTCCAGGAGGGGGTGGGCGGCGCGCTGGAAGCCGATGACCTCGCGCGACAGCTCGTAGATGCGCCGCGACACATTGGGGTCGCGGTCGAAGACCTGGGTCTCGATCTCGTCGATGTCGTTCTGCAGGCCGGCGACCACGGGGGCGTAGCCGTCGACGACCGCGTCGAGGATGCCGTAGAGGACGGCGATGGGGCCGTGCGCGAGCAGGTCGGGGTCGGCTTCGAGGCGGCGGCGGACCGCGGCCAGGTCGGGGGCGTCGCTGTGGCGGACGGTCAGCACGAAGTGCGGTCCGGTGAAGACGTGGATCTCGCCGAACTCGACCTGCTCGGCGGCGTCGAGGTAGCGGGCCGCCCTGAGGACCACGAAGAGGCTGTCGTCGTAGCGCTCGACCTTGGGCCGCTGGTGGGCGACGATGGCGTCCTCCACCGCCAGCTCGTGCAGGCCGAACTCGTCGGCGGCGGCCAGCACCTGGGCTTCGACGGGCCGCAGCAGCCCGATCCAGGCCATGGCGCCCTCGGTACGGGGCGTGTGGCGGTGCAGCTCGGCGAGGTTGCCGAGGTCGGCGGGGGTGTCCTGGCGGCGCCCGTCGACGTAGATCGCAGCGTCGATCACACTCTCGTGCATGGACGGAGTGCGGGCTGAATCGGCGCGCGGGTCCATGGCGTACTCCGGGGCCGGATCGTCGACGGAGATGCGGTTCTGAAGCGGCATCCGGAATGCGGGCAGCCAGGACAGCGGACGGCGTTGCGGCATGGGACACCCCTGGGCGGGCTGGAAACGGATGGTGACCAGGGCGCACGCACGGCCGGGACGGGCCGTGCGGCTAGGTGGTACTGGGAGGTCGGCTCATGGTGGCCCCACCTCCCCGCATCCGTTACTCGTCCGCTCGCCTCCAGGGTAGCCGCCGGGCGGCACGCATCGGGGCAACCGGTGCCGCGCGCGGCGGGTACGGGGGTGCGGCGGGCGGGCTCCGGTGGGCGGTGGTCGGCGGGAACGCCCCTGACGTGCGCGGGCGGGGCCGGGCGGGGAGACTGGGGGGATGAGCGAACCGCTGTTCCCGGCGCGGCCGGTGGAGATCGCACCGGGCGCGGTGCACGTGCCGGGCTGGCTGGACCCCGACGCCCAGCGCGTCCTGGTCGAGCGGTGCCGGGGCTGGGCGGTCGGCCCGGCCGGGATGCGCCGCCACCGGATGCCGCGCGGCGGCGTGATGAGCGTTTCGATGGCCTCGCTCGGACTCCACTGGGCCCCGTACCGCTACGCGGCCACGCTGCCCGACGGCACCCCGGTTACCCCGTTCCCGCCCGACCTGGGTGCGCTCGCCCGCAGCGGGGTGGAGACCGCCTACGGCGCGCCCCTCCCGGACGGCACGCCCGACTACGACGTGGCGCTGGTCAACTTCTACGACGCCGACGCCAGAATGGGGATGCACCGCGACGCCGACGAGCAGGCCGACGTGCCGGTGGTGTCGCTGAGCCTGGGCGACACCTGCGTGTTCCGGTTCGGCAACACCGAGACCCGGACCCGCCCCTACACCGACGTGGAGCTGCGCAGCGGCGACCTGTTCGTCTTCGGCGGCCCGTCGCGCCGCGCCTACCACGGCGTGCCCCGGACCCGCCCGGGTACCGGCCCCGAGGGCATCGGCCTGCCGGCGGGCCGGCTCAACATCACCATTCGCGCTTCGGGCCTGGGCTGACCCCCGCGGCGCGCGCGGACGGGCAGGGCCGCCCGCCCGTCCCGGCGGCGGCCGGGACGGGCGGGACGAGCGGGGCCGGCGGTCAGTTGTGCTCGGCCGCGGCCGCGAGACCGTCGCGGGTCTGCCGGATGAGCAGGTCCACCACATCGGAGACGCGGCCGCGCCGGGCGTAGGCGGTGCGCTGCCGGTGGGCGCCCGACCCCAGGCCCAGCAGCCGGGCCAGCAGGAGGTGGGCGGTCTCCTCGTCGCCGCACATCCGCAGCCCTGGGGAGGCCGCGTGCAGCATCCGCTCGACCCGTCGGCGCGCGGGGACGAGTTCTCGGGCGACGGGGTCGAGGGTGAGCCCTTCGAGGCCGTCGCGGGCGGCGCGCCACATGGCCAGCCGCAGCACACCGTCGGAGGGGGCGGGCGCGGGCTCGCCCGCGCTGACCGCCAGCAGCGCCGTGGTGACCAGGCCCCGCACCACCAACGCCGATAGCAGCGCCTCCTCGACGGTGGCGGCGACGTCGCCCACCCGGATCTCCACCGTGGGCAGGTGGGCGGAGGTCCGGACGTCCCAGTAGACCATCCTGCGGTCCAGGATGGCGCCGGCGAGCATCAGCTCCTGAACCGCCTGTTCCTGCTCGGCGAGCGACCCCAGCCAGGGCGGGGGTCCGGCCGAAGGCAGCCGCGCCCAGGTCACCGCCCGCCAGCTGGCGTGCCCGGTGTCGCGGCCGCGACGGAACGGGGAGTTCGCCGTCAGCGCCAGCAGCGACGGAAGCCAGGGCCGCAGGTGGTTGGCGACCTCGACGGCGGTCAGGGGGTCGGCCACGCCCACGTGCACGTGGCAGCCGCAGACGGTGTGCGCGTCGCGCAGGGCGCCGAAGGTGCGCGCGATGTTGCGGTAGCGCGTACCGGCGCTGAGCGGGGCTCCGCCGACGTCGCCGAGCACCGCGGTCCCGGCCGCGGCGACGGCCAGGCCGCGCGATGCCGCCGCCGCGCACAGGGCGGCGCGCGCCGCGGTGAGGTGGCCGCGCAGCTCGTCGGCGGTCCGGCAGACGGGGCTGGCGGCCTCCAGCTGGTAGCGGGTGATCTCACCGCACAGGTGGGCGTCGGTGCGGGGGATCGGATCATCGGACCGTTCGGCCGCCGCGAGGATCTCGGGAGCCCGCGCGCTCGCCAGGCGCGTCACGGGGTCGATGACGAAGAACTCTTCCTCCTCCCCCATGGTCGGCGCCGTCGGCCGCGCCGCGTCCAGTGCGGGCGCCGGCGCGACGACGGGCCGGCGCGGCGGCCTGGTCGGCGGCGCGGTTCCCGCGCGGGAGGGTCGGCGTGCGCGTCCGGACTCGGGCATGGGGCGGACTCCTGGCGGTCGACGGGTGGAGCCCTATTGATACCCCCGGCGCGCTCCACAGCGAACTCTCCTGATGGTCCGGAAAATATGGCCGCTTACGAAGACAACCGATTGCTCTCCGTAGGTCCGCCCTGCTCAGCGACGATCCCGGGACCACCCCTTCCCTCGCGTCACACCACCCCCACGGGCGCGGCGGGCCGCCGTCCACCCGTTCGGGCCCCGGAGGCCGAGCGCATGCGGCCCCGCCACCGCGTCCCCCTGCCGCCGTCCGCCGACGGGGAATTCGGTGAAGACGAGTTCCAGACCGTGGTGGTAGGTGAGGTCGTGCCCGGCGCTCAGCCGGAACTCCGCGGTGTCCCAGGAGATGACCTCCCAGTCCCACCATGGTCCGTCAGGGAGTCCGATCGCGGCGTAGCGTTCGCTATCCACCCTTCACCGAACCCTCATTCCGTTCGACGGTGCCGCCGGTCGGCCGGGAACCGGACCGGCCCCCGGCCTTCCCCGGGCGGGCCACCGTCGTGCCGGTGTCGCCGGGCGCGGAAGGTGCCATGGTGGGCCTCCGCCCCGCCGAAGGGTCAGCGGCGCAGGAGGTCGCGGACGTTGACCACGAGCAGGATCACCACGATGAGCGTCAGCGGGACCAGCAGCGCGATCCGCCAGCTCGCCGCGAACGCGGCGATGATCGCCGCGATCACCACCGCGATCAGGAGCACGACCGCGAGCCCGGCGAGGAAGGACATCAGCCTGCGCCGGGCGAAGGCGTCGACCATGGCGAACACCATGACCGCGCCGACCATCGCGGGGATGGTGAGCGACCCCAGCCGCAGGACCGCCAACGCGCCCAGCGCGATGATCAGCAGCGGCGTGCTCAGCGCGGCCCAGACGTACATGAAGCGGGTCGGCCGCTGCTTGCCGGAGGCATAGGGCAGGTGCGGGGAGCGCAGGTGATCGGTGGGGCCGGCCAGCACGGAGGCCTCGCCGTCCAGGGCGGCCTGGTGGGCGTCGCGCTCATCGACCAGCCGCGACCGCTGGGCGTAGAGCGCGCCCAGGTCGGCTTCGGCCTTGCCGACGCGTGCGCCGTACTCCTCCGCGCGCGGCTCGGAGTGCGCCTCGCGCGCCAGGACCACCCGCGCCGATGCCAGGCGGCGCAGGTCGCCGCGGGCGGCCACGATGCCGGCGTCGGCCTCCGCGATCTCCTCCTCCAGCGTGCGCACGTGCTCGGCGAGCCCGGCGCGGGCCTCGGCCTCGGTCGAGGGGACCTTCTGCAGCCCCACCCAGGCCAGCGGGTCGGCCCAGGACCAGCGGACCGTTCCGTCGCGCTCGTAGCGGGGGCCGCTGGGGGCGCGCTCGCCGTCGAGCCAGTCGCGGGTGTCGCGCCCCCACAGGCCGCGGAACCCGCGCACCCAGGGGGTGGTGTCGTCGATCACGACGGCGGTCCACTCGCGGTCTCCGCCCGGCCCGACCCGCACGCCGTCGCCGCGGGCGTAATCGACGAAGGGCACGCCGATCCCGTGCCGGACGATGGCGCTGTCGCTGGGGAACAGCCGCTCGGTGATGCGGCGCCAGGCGTGGATCACGCCGCGCAGGACGGCGGGGTCGACCTGGATGAGGTAGTCGCCGGGGAGCATCTGGTGGGAGTGGGAGCCGGCGCCGACGTAGATCACCGGGTGGTCGCCCTCGCGGGAGAGGTCCGGGTCGTCCCAGCTCCGTCTCAGGTCGTCGCCGCGGTACTCGTGGGAGGACGCGCCCACCCACACGGGCCGGGTCCCGCCGTCTTCGTCCTCGACCAGGTAGACGGTGACCTTCTCCCAGTCGGCCTCGTGGTCGTTGACGCCGCCGTATGTGGAGCGCCAGTCGTTCATCGCATAGAAGAACCAGTACTGGAGCGCGATATAGCCGCCCTCACGGATGACGCGCGCGTGGTAGGTGGCACCGCCGTTGTCGAGCCGGTCGTTGTAGCGGGTGGCCGCGGCCGCGGCGACCCCGCCGGGGACGGCCCCGCGGATGAGCAGGGAGAGCTTCATCAGGACGTCGGCGACGCGGCCGAGGACGCCCACGGCGGCCAGTCGCCCGCTCTTGCGGATGACGGGGCGGGCGGAGCGCTTGTGGCGGCGGGCCTCCGCGCGCAGCGACGACTCCTGGACGAAGCGCAGGTGCTTGTGGCGGTCGGGCCATTCCAGCTCGGCCTGGGCCAGGCGGTCGACGGTGAGTTCGCCGGCCTGCACGACCTCGCGCTCGCCGCCCTCGCCGTCCTCCACCCACAGGCTGCAGGTGCCGACGTAGTCCGCGACGTCGACCGGGAAGTGGAGTTCGCCGCGGGTGTAGGCGAGCACGGGCTCGTAGGCACGGAGCAGGTCGAGATCTGATTGCACGCTCATCCGGTCCTTGCATGGTCCCCGCGGCGGCCCGTACGGGGGGCGGAGCGGCAGCGGGCTGTGAAACGGAAACCCCGCCCGTGCGGGCGGGTCCCTCCATCGCCCGGAACGGGCGGGAGGCGAGGTCTGCGAACGACCATAGTGGATATCGGCACCCCTGCCGGACACCGCCGCCCTGGTGCGGCGGCGCCCGCGCGTGGCCGCCGGGCCCGGGAGAGCGTAGGTTTCTCCGTATGGAGGAGGACCGCATCACCCCACTGGCGGAGTCCGCGCGCGGAGACTCGCCCCTGGCCGCCCTGTACGCCACGGTCGAGCTGCGCGCCGAGGTCGAGCGGCTGCAGGCGGTGCAGGTGCGGCGCGCCCGCATGCTCGGCTGCACCTGGTCGGAGATCGCCACCATCCTCGGCATCAGCAAGCAGGCGGTGCACAAGAAGTACGGGGGCGGGCGCGGCGAGAAGTGACGCCTGCCGCGCACCGCGCCGCACCGCGCGGCGGGGGTCAGCCCGCGTACTCGGGCTCGCGCCGCGGCGCGGCGGCGGCCGATTCCGGCCGCCGATCGACCCCCGGCTCCGCCGCGGGGCGGGCGGTGCCGGTAGGCGGCGGGCCGGTGTCGCCGCGCGCCGCCCCGATACCCGCCGCCACCACGAGCGCCATCCCGGCGACCTGGACCGGCAGGGGCGTCTGGGCGATGATGAGCGCCCCCATGACCAGGCTGATTCCGGGCTCCAGGCTGATGAAGGTGCTGTAGGCGGTGCGGCTCATGCGCTGCAGCACCACCATCTCCACCAGGAAGGGCAGCAGCGGGTAGAGCAGGGCGATGGCGAGCGTGACCAGCAGGATGCGGCCGTCGGCGGCGGCCACCACCGGGGGCGCCCCGAAGGGCGCCATGACCACCGCGGAGACCGTCATGGCCAGGGCCAGGCCGTGCACCGCGCGGAAGCTGCCGCCGACCCGCTGGGTGAGCACGATGTAGAAGGCGACACAGCCCGCCCCGGCCAGGCCCAGGGCCACGCCGGCGAGGTCGGCCGACCCGGTCCAGGGCCGGGTGAGCAGCAGGACGCCCGCCGCTGCCGCCGCGATCCAGACCAGCTCCCGGCGGCGGCGCAGGGCGAACACCGCCACCGCCAGCGGGCCCAGGAACTCCAGCGCGGTGGCGGTGCCGAGATCGATCCGCGCCGTCGCCTCGGAGTAGAGGGCCATCATCCCCGCGCTGACTGTGCCGAGGATCACGACGGCCCCCAGGTCGCGCGGGGTGGCGCGGCGGATCGCCGGCCACAGCGATCGCCCGCCGACCGCCAGCAGCACGAGCGCGGCCCACGTCAGGCGCAGCCAGGTGACACCGGCCGGGCCGACGGAGTCGAACGCGCGGACGGCCAGGGCACTGCCGGTGTGCAGGGCGAACATGCCGGCGAGCAGCAGAAGGGGGGCCGGGAGGTCCAGGGCACGGCGGAGCAGGCCGCGCGGGGAGGTGATCATGGGACCATTGCAGCCGGGGCGGTTTGTTTCTGTCCACGGACCATTGGTGGATCGACCGTGTAGTTTCGGTGGATGGACCTGACACGCCTGCGGCTGCTGGTGGAGCTGGACCGGATGGGCACGATGGCGGCGGTGGCCGAGGTCGTGGGCATGGGCACCTCGGCGGTCTCCAAGCACTTCGCCGTCCTGGAGCAGGAGGCCGGCGTGCCGCTGCTGGTCCCCGACGGCCGCAGGGTGCGCCTCACCCCGGCGGGGCACCGGCTGGCCGAGCACGCCGTGGACATCCTGGCGCGGGTCGAGGCCGCGCGCTCGGAGCTGGCCGGGAGCGGCGACCCGGTGGGCCGGGTGAACCTGGTGACCTTCATCAGCGTGGCGCCGGTGGTCGTGCTGCCCGCTCTGCGGCGGCTGCGCGACCGGTATCCGGGCATCGAGGTGCGGGTCATCGAGCACGAGCCCGACGAGGCGTTGCAGGCGCTGCAGACGGGCGGCGCCGACCTGGGCCTGGTCTACTCCTACAGCCTGGTGCCGCGGCGCTTCCCCGATTCCCTGACCCTGCGGCCGGTGGGCGGTGAGCCGCTGCTGCTGTCGCAGCCCTCCGGCCCTCCGGCGAGCAGCCGCCCGATGACCCGCCGCCGACTGCGCGAGCTGTCCGAGGCGTCGTGGATCGCGAACTCGCGCGGCAGCGACGAGGACGAGCTCGTCCAGCGCATGTGCGCCGGTGCCGGCTTCGCGCCCCGCATCCGGCACCGCATCGACAACCTGGACGTCGTGGAGCAGGTGGTCGCGGCGGGCCTGGGGGTCGGGGTCATGCCCAAGCTGGCGGCGGCGACGCGGCGCGGCGTCGTGCACTCGCCGTTGGGCGAGCTCGGCGGGATCCGGCGCGTCTACCTCGCGGGACGGACCGGCGGATGGGCGTGGCGGCCCATAGCGCTGCTCGCCGACCACCTGGCCGAGGCGGCCGCCGAGGTCCTGGACGCGCCCGGCCCGGCCGCAGCGGGGCGCTGACCGCCGCCGGGCACGAGGGCCCGGCCGCAGCGGGCCGGCGCGGGCGGGTCAGGCCGCGCCGCCGCCCGAGACCATGAGGGGGACCGCCGAGGGCACCGGCACCTTGCTGGCCGCCTCGCGCACCGCGCCCAGCAGCGGTTCGGGGTGCGAGCCGGCCCGGCTGACGGCCAGGATGTGGCGCTGCGCGGTGTTGCGCACCGAGCGGACCACGATCCCCGCCGACGGCAGGCCGGTCCAGCCCAGGCGCGGCATCAGGGCCACCCCCAGGCCCGCCTGGACCATGGCGAAGACCGCGCTGAACTCGTCGACCGTGTGCACGATGCGGGGCTGGAACCCGGCCTGGTTGCAGGCGGCGGTGACGCAGTCGTACCAGGCCGACCCGGGACCCGACATGATCCAGTCGGAGCCGGCGAGGTCGGCGGCGAGTTCCAGGTGGGTGGAGGCCGCGAGCGGGTGGTTGTAGGGCAGCACGGCGTCGAACGGCTCCACCATGATCGGGTCGACCCGGAACTCCTTGGTGCCGCTGGGCGGCAGGTGGACCGAGGACATCGTGACCGCGACGTCGATGGCGCCGGTGCGCAGCATCTCGGTGCTCTCCTCGGGCTCCGCCTGCACGATCTCGAACCGCCAGCCGGGGTGGGAGCCGCGCAGCCGCGCGACGGCGGGTGCGACGAGATCGGCGATGCCGGTGGCGAAGGACCCCACGCGCGCCACGCCGACGGTGCCGTCGGCGTGGCGGGCGAGGTCGGCCTGCGCGCGCTCCATCTCGGCGAAGATCACGCCGGCGTGCTCCAGGAGCACCCGTGCCGCGCCGGTGAGCAGGAACCGGCGCCCGCTGCGCTCGACCAGGGCGACCCCGGTCTCCTTGGACAGGGCCGCGAGCTGCTGCGATACCGCCGACGGGGTGACACTCAGTGCCTCCGCGGTCCCGGCGACGGTGTGGTGCTGGTCGAGAGCCTGCAACAGCTGCAACCGACGAACATCGATCATGATCTTCAATGTAGGCGAGCCCCGGCACCACCACGCCACGTCAGGACCCGGCATCGCAACGTGATCCGTTGCACGCCGCGCGGGCCTCCCGGCGGGTCCGCGCGGCGGGCGGGTCAGCCGGCCGCTCCGATCCGCTCCAGGTCGGCCACCAGGCGCTCGGTCACGGGGGTGGGGACCCCGGCGGCGCGGCCGGCGCGCAGCAGGGCACCGCCCAGGGCGTCGACCTCCATGGGCCGCCCGGCTTCGCGGTCGCGCAGCATCGACGGCTTGGTGCCGGGCGGGAGCGCGTCGACGATGGCGATGACGTCGCCGGAGTCCAGCCCGACCCCGCGGGCGGCGGCCACCGCGGCCACTTCGTCGGCGACGGCGGCCAGGTCCGCGCGGCGCTCGGCGCGCACCCCGCCCACGGGCTGTTCGGCATGTGTGCACACGAGCGCTGTGGGCAGCAGGAAGTGAAGCTTTCCCCAGAGGAGCGCGGCTTCGTCGTCGCGCAGCTCGACGGGGAAGCCGGTGGCGCGCACCGCGGCCGCCAGGTCCTCGACGCGGTCGGCGGGTGCGCCGGAATAGGCGATGTGCAGCCCGGCGAAGGGGCCGGTCTGGCGGATGTGGCCGGGGGCGACGCGGGTCGACTCCACCCAGATGGCGGAGGACAGGACGCGGGCGCGGGGGTAGCGGGCGCGGAGCAGGTCGACGTGCTCGAACCCGTTGAGCAGCGGCACGATGAGCGCGCCGTCGGCGAGCCGGCCGGCGGGGACGCGGTCGAGTGCGGGCTCCAGGGAGGTGGCCTTGGTGGCGACGATGAGCACGTCGGCGGTGCGCCGTGCGGCGGGGGCGGCCTCGACGGCGGCGGTGAAGTCGCCGAGGGCGGCCGATTCCACGCGCAGGCCGTCCCGGGCGATGCGGGCGGCGGTCGGCTCGGTGGCGACGATGTCCACGCTGCGGCCGTCGCGGGCGAGGAGTCCGGCGAGCAGGCCGCCGACGCCTCCGGGGGCCAGGACGGTGATGTGGCCGGGGCCGGCCTCCCCGGCGGGGGCGGGCCTGGAGGGATCGGGGTGCGACGTCACGGGCTGGTTCCTCTCCGTCTCGGCAGGGCGCGGGGGTGGGCGCGTCCTCCGGCCCCATCCTGCCCGGGCGCACGGAATCGCGGCGGCCCGGGGGTGCGGGCACGGGGGATCCGGGCGCGCGCCACCGCCAACGGCAAAGCGAAATTCGAGGAAAATTTTCGGAATGGCACTGCCGTGCGTCTTTTCTTCGTGTCGAGCGGCGCACCGAGCGATCGGACACGTAGTGTCACTATCACAGCTCATGCCTTGAAATGGTCGGTATCTCCGTGGGTGTGAGCCGTACGGACGCGGGTGGAACGGGTGAGAAAAATGATGGAAACTTCGTTGATGGCCAACCCGCACGCCCATTCGGACGTGCTGCGCTTCCGCTACCTCGGTTCCCATGAGCTGGACGAACTGGCCGATCTGTGGGCCGAGCTGCACGAGCGGCACACCTCGGTCGCCCCGCACCTGGAGGACGTCATCACCTCGGTGGGGGGCGCGGAATCGTGGCGCCGCCGCCGGGCGCAGTACCGGGCCTGGCTGGCCGACCCCGACACCTTCGCCGTGCTGGCCGAGCGCCGCGGGGCGCCGGTCGGCTATGCCATGGTGACCGTCCGCGAGCCCCAACACGGGTCGTGGGACCGCGGCGACCGGGTCGCCGTCGTGCAGACGCTCGCGGTGCCCCGTGAGCACACCGGCGCCGGCGTGGGCGCGGGCCTGCTGGAGGAGGTGCGGCGGCAGGTGGGCGCACTGGGCATCCGCGACATCGAGCTGACCGCGCTGGCCGGCAGCTCCGACGACATCCGCTTCTTCGAGCAGGAGGGCTTCCAGCCCTTCGTCACGACTCTGGTGTGCCGGATCGGCGGGCTCGGCGCGCACGACTAGCGCTCCGGACGGGCGTGCCCCGCGGGGCGCGCCCGTCCTCTCACCTGCCGCGGGGTACGGCGCGGGCCGCGCGCCCGTCGTAGGCGTCGATCTTGCGGTCGAGGAAGCTCAGGGTGGATTCCAGGCGCCGGACCTGCTCGCGGAGCTTCTCGCGGTGCTCGGCGAGCAGCGCGCGCCGCAGGGGCGCGGTGTGCTCCCCTTGGCGCCGCAGCCGCGCGAATTCCAGCATGTCGCGCACCGGCATGCCCGTGTCGCGCAGGTGCAGCACGAACTCCAGCCATTGCAGGGCGTCCTCGCCGTAGACGCGGTACCCGGCGGCCGAGCGCGGGACCGGGTCGACCAGGCCGATGCGCTCGTAGTAGCGCAGGGTGTCGGGGGACAGGCCGGTGCGTTCGGCGGCCTGTGAGATCGACAGGGCGGCTCCGGGGGTGATGGCGCTCATAGGCGCGAATCTACGCCTTTGGAGGACTTGCCTTGGAGCGCGCTCCAAGGTGCAGGCTGTCACGCGGACGGCCGGTCCGGCCGCCGAGCCGAGGGGGAAGGAACGCACATGATCACCGCGAGACTGGGGGCCGCCGGACCCGAGGTGGGTGCCATCGGCCTCGGCTGCATGGGGATGACGCACGGCTACGACCCGCACGGGCGCGACGACGACGTGTCGGTGTCGGTGATCCACCGGGCGCTGGAGATCGGCGTGACGCTGCTGGACACCGCCGACGTCTACGGCCCCCACACGAACGAGGAGCTGGTGGGGCGGGCGCTGAAGGGCCGCCGGGACCAGGCCGTCCTGGCCACGAAGGTGGGCCTGTACCCGGGCCCGGACGGGTCCCCGTTGCGCAACGGGCGCCCCGAGTACGTCCGGGCGGGCATCGACGCGAGCCTGCGCCGGCTGGGGACCGACCACGTCGACCTGTACCAGCTGCACCGGATCGACCCCGAGGTCCCCGTCGAGGAGACCTGGGGCGCCATGGCCGAGGCCGTGGCCGCGGGCAAGGCCCTGGCGATCGGGCTCTCCGAGGCCGGCGTCCCCGAGATCGAACGGGCGGCGGCGGTGCACCCGGTGGCCAGCGTGCAGTCGGAGCTGTCGCTGTGGAGCCGCGACCCGCTGGACGACGTGCTGCCCTACTGCGAGGCGAACGGGATCGCGTTCCTGCCGTTCTCCCCTCTGGGCCGGGGGTTCCTGGCCGGGCGGTTCGGCAGCGTCGAGGACCTGCCCAAGGACGACTGGCGGCGCGCCGCCCCGCGGTTCCAGGCCGAGGCGATCGACGCCAACCAGGTGATCAGCGACGCGATCGGAGCGGTCGGCGCGCGCGTGGGGGCGACCGCGGCGCAGGTGTCGCTGGCCTGGGTGCGCGCCCAGGGACGCTACGTCATCCCGATCCCGGGGACCAAGACCCTGCGCTACCTGGAGTCCAACGCCGCGGCGGCCGATGTCCGGCTCAGCGCGGACGACCTCGCGGAGCTGGACGCGCTGCCGCGCGCGGTCGGCGAGCGCTACGGCACCGTCCGCCCCTGAGCCCGCGGCACCGGAGCCCGGCCGGGGCCCCGCGGAGCACGTCTCCGCGGGGCCTCCGGCTTTTCTCCGGACGAAACCCGGGTGATAATGTCCTAGTACGCACGTAATTTTGAACTAGGACAAATAAAGGGGATGTCATGACCGCTCCGCCTGACGGCTCCTATCCGCAGACCGCCCGGACCACCCCCACCCGCCACCGCGAGCGCGCCGGCTACGACCGCGCCGCGGTCCACGCCATCCTCGACGCCGACTGGATCTGCCACCTGGGCTTCGTCGCCGACGGCGCCCCCGTGGTCCTGCCGACCCTCTACGCGCGGGTGGCGGACCGCCTCTACCTGCACGGCTCGACCGGCAGCCGGCCGCTGCGCACGGCGGCGCGGGCACCGCACACCCCGCCGCCGGACGGCGGCGCGGAGCCGGGCGGGTCCGACGCGGCCGAGGGGGAGCGCCCCTCCGGTGCGCGGACGGGCTCTCAGGACGCGGGGCCCGGCGACGGGCTGCGGGTGTGCGTCACCGTCACGATCGCGGACGGCCTCGTCCTGGCGCGCTCGGCGTTCCACCACTCGGTCAACTACCGGTCGGTCGTCGCCCACGGCGTCGCCCGCCGCGTGACCGACCCCGCCGAACGGGCGGCCGCCCTCGACGCCATCGTCGACGCCGCGGTGCCGGGCCGCTCCGCCGACTGCCGGCCGGCCACGCCCAAGGAGCTCGCGCAGACCGCCGTCCTGCGCCTGGACCTGGAGGAGGTCTCCGCCAAGGTCCGCGCCGGCGGCGTGGCCGAGGACCCCGAGGACCTCGCCCTCCCCCACTGGGCGGGCGTCGTGCCCCTCACCCGCTCCCTCGGCGCGGCGCAGCCGGACCCCGCCCTCGCCCCCGGCACCCCTCTGCCCGCCTACCTCCCCGCACCCTGACACCGCGGCCGGAACCGGCCGCCCCGCACTGCACCGCACCGGGGGGCCGTCCCGCCGGTGCGCACGGGGCCGGGGACGACAGCGAGGCGGCCGCGCGGCTCCCGGCCGGCCGCGGGTCCACCGCATCGCGGCACGCGGCCCTCGGGCCCCGGCGGCCACCGCGCCGGAGCGGCGCCTGCGCGCCGCCCCGGCGCGGGACGGCACACGCCCGCACCACCCCCGTCGCGGGACGGTGGCTCCCCCTCCCGGACCGTCTCCGGCCGCGGCCGCCATCCCCGCCGGTCCGGAGCGCTCGGAGGGGAGCCGATCCCCGATCCCGCCGGCCCGACGCCGCCTCCTGGCGCGTCGGGCCGCACGGGCCACCACGGGCGGCCGAATATGACTACGCTCGTGCCGTGCCCGAAACGGACTCCAACACCTGCAACTTCCCCGGATGCGCCCGCCCCGTCCCGCGCGGTTCGTCCCCGGGACGCCCGCCGGAGTACTGCGACCTCCCCGAGCACACGCGCTGGCGCGCCTGGCGCGAGCGCCAGCGCCTGCAACAGGAGGCCGAGGAGCGCCAGCGGGCGGTCGAGGAGGCCGCGGCCGTCGCGTCCTCCGGGGCCGTCCCCACCGCCGTATCCGGCACGCCCGCCGACCCCGCGCCGGTCACAACGGCCCGCCTGCGCGCCGACGACCTGCTGACCCGCTTCGCCGTACAGGCCGAGCAGCTCTCGGCCACGCTCACCGCGGCGACCGACGCGTTCGCGACCATGACCGACCCCGCCAGCGCCGAGGCCCAGGTCGAGGCCGCCCGGCTGGAGGCGGCCAAGCGGGTCGCCGAGGCCGACGCCGCGCGGCTGGAGGCCGAGAACCGGCGCCGCGAGGCGCAGCAGGCCCGCGCCCACGCCGAGGACGCCGCGGAGTCCGCCACCGCGGCCACCGGGTCGGCGGAGCGCATGGCCGACGAGGCCATCTCCCGGCGCGAGGCCGCACTGGGCGAACGCGACGAGGCCAGGGCCCGCGCCGAGCACGCCGAGCAGGAACGCGACCGCACGCGCGACGAACTCGACCGGTTCCGCGACCAGGCGTCCGCCGAACGCGAGCAGCTGCGCGAACAGGCCGCGGCCGAACGGGAGCAGGCCACCGCGGAACGCGAGCGGCTGCGCGAGCGCCTGAGCGAGGAGGAACGGGCCCGCACCGAGGCCGACGACCGCGCCGGGCGCGCCGAGGCCGACGCCGGCCGCGCCCGCGCCGACCTCGCCGACGTCACGGGCGACCGCGACCGCATCGCCGCCGAACTGGGGCAGGCCGCCGCCGAGCACACGCGCCTCAACGCGCAGCTGGAGCGCCAGGGCGACGACCTGCGCCGGGCGGTCGCCGAGAGCGAACGGGCCGTCGCCGACCTGGAGCGCGTCTCGGCACAGCTGGACCGGGCCACCGCGGAGGTGGAGCGCCTGTCCGCCGAGCGCGACCGGACCGCGGCCGAGCTCGACCGCGGCCGGGCCGCCGCCGACGCCGAGCGCGTCCGCGCCCGCGAAGAGCTCGACGCCCACCGCGCCGAGGCCGCGCGCGCCCTGGCCGACGCGAAGGAGTCGGCGGCGACCCGGTCGGCGGCCATCGAGGAGGCCCGCGCCCACGCCGTCCACCGCGCCGAACGCGCCGAATCCCAACTCGACGAAGCCCTGGCCGACCTCAGGTCCCTCCGCCCCACCGCCGCCGACCGATGACACACCGGCGCCGACGGTAGACGGGCCGACGGCGCCGCCACGGCCACTGGGCGCTCGCGCGGCCGGGGGCGGATGACCGTGTTATGACAAAGGGTGTGTTCGATATCAAATCGAACATTTCACCTGAGGTGTGCCCTCCGGGCCCGGTCGGGGACGAATCCTCCTACCATTGGGGGTGTGGGAGATCCGGGGGCGACGACGAGCGGCGGAACCGACGACCCGACTCCGAGCGAGCCCATCTGGAATCCACCGACCCGCGTCCGCCCCAAGGTGGCCGAGCGCCCGCGCCAGAGGGTGGACCTCAAGGCGGTCTTCGGGCTGGCCAGCGGCCGGTGGTCGTGGGCCATGGCGTTCCAGGCCGCGATCGCCATGGCGGTCGCCTTCTCCCTCTCCGCCTACCTGTTCGGCCCGCAGGCCGGCGCCCTGGCGGCGCTCGGGTCGATGGCGGTCCTCTACGAGCGCAACACCCCCTACACCTACCGCGCGACGGCGCTCGCCCTGGTCGCCCTGGGGTTCGTCGCCAGCGTGACCATCGGCTCCCTGGCCTCGGCCACCCCCTGGTCGGCCGCGCTGACCATCGGCGCCGTCGCGGGAACGAGCACCTGGCTGTGCCAGGCCCTGCGGGTCGACCGCCCGGGCCCCTTGTTCTTCGTGCTGGTATGCGCCATCTCCACCATCGCCCCGGGCGGGCTGGGCGCGGTGCCCCTGCACGCCGCGGTGGCCGCCATCGGCGCCGCCACCGGCTGGACGGTGTCGATGGCGGGCGCGCTCGCCCGCAGCCGGCACCCCGAGTACCGCGCGGTCGCCGAGGCCTACCGCAAGCTCGCCGCGCTGCTGCGCGCCATCGGCACCCCCAGGCTCGACCACGTCCAGCACGACGCCTCCCTCGCGGTCGCCAACGCCTGGCGCATCGTGCTGCTGGCGCAGACCCGCGGCTACCGCGACACCGCCACCGCCGCGCGGCAGCGCGCCATGCTGCGCTGGGTCTCCGACATCCACCTCGCCGCCACCGACGTCTCCCTCGCGCGTACCGAGCCGCTGCCCGCCGCGGCCGCCGACTTCGCCGACGGGCTGGCGGACGCGGTCGCCAAGGCCGAGCAGTGCCCCGACCCCGATTCCCTCGACGACCTGCGCCGCGGGCTGCGCCCGCGCTCGCTGGAGGCCCGCCTCTACAGCCGCCTGTCCCGCGCCGCCCAGACCGCGCGCCGCCGTGAGGCCGAGGACGACGACCGCGGCCTGGAGCTGCACGACAGCCGCCACCCCTCGGTCGCCGACGCCCTGCGCTCCAGCCTGAGCCGCGACTCGCTGATCCGCCCGACCGCCCTGCGGATGGGCATCACCGTGGCGATCGCCGGCATGCTCGGCATCGGGCTCGGCTTCGAGCGGTTCTACTGGATCTCCATCACCGCGACGGCCGTCCTCCAGGGCGGCAACGTCGTGCTGACGGTGAACCGCTCCGCGCAGCGCGCGCTGGGGACGCTGATCGGCGTGGTACTCGGGGCGGGGCTGCTCCTGCTCGAACTCCCCCTCCCGGCGACGATCCTGTGCGCGGCCGGGTTCATGGGGCTCACCCAGCTGGTCGTGCAGCGCAACTTCTTCTACGGCAGCATCCTGGTGACGCCGATGGCGCTGCTCGTGGCGCACACCGCCGCGCCGTTCCCCGTCGGGGAGCTCGCGCAGGCGCGCATCGTCGACACCGTCATCGGGTCGCTGGCGGGGATGCTGGGGGCGCTGCTGCTGTGGCGGCGGGCATCGGCCGCGCGCCTGCCGCAGACCATCATCGACGTTCTCGACTCCACCCGCACCGCGGTCGTGGCCGTGCTGGACCCCGAGGTGGAGATCGGCCCCGAACGCCGCTACCGGCTCCGCCGCGACCTGCGCGCCTCGCTCATCAGCCTGCGCGGTGTCTACGACAGCGCCATCGGCGACGTCCCGCGGGCGACCACCACCCAGCCGCTGTGGCCGGTGGTGGTGGCGGCCCAGCGGGCGGGCTACCTGGCCCTGTCGGCCCTGGCCCTGGAGAAGCCGCCGCCCGCGTCCCAGATCACCCTGCAACGCCTCGACCTGGCCTTCACCGAGCTGATGTCGGCGATGCGCGAGCGCCGGACGCCCCGCCTGGGCGCGCTGCCCCGGCTGGTGGACTACCCGCGGATCAACCTGGAGCTGCGGGCGCTGTCGTCGTCGATGCGCACCGCCGTGGCCGAGGACGAGCGGGCGGCGGCCCAGGAGCAGGAGCGCCGCGCACAGCGGGAGCAGCGCCGGGCCAGGGACGAGGTCGACGCCGACCTCTGACATCGCCCGCGCGCCGGGCCGCCCGGCGCCCGGTCAGTCGGGGATCAGCCCGAAGGCGCGGACCGGGAAGGTGCCCAGGCCGCGGACCTTGACGGGGACGGCGAAGAAGGCGAAGCCCGCGGTCGGCAGGCGGTCGAGCAGGCACAGGTGCTCGACCACCGGGATGCCCGCCGCCAGCAGGAGCGAGTGGGCGGGGCGGGCGCCGCCGCCCTCGGAGGAGGTGTCGTCGATGTTCACCGAGTCGATGCCCACCAGTGTGGCCCCGGCGTCGGCGAGCGCCTTGGCGCCGTCCCCGGTCAGGTAGGGGTGGTCGGCGGAGCCGTAGCGCTCGGTGCGCCAGTGGCGGTCCCAGCCGGTGCGCAGCAGCACGGCCTTGCCGTCGAGGTCGAGGCCCTTGAAGGAGTCGGGGCCGATGGCGCGCTCCTCGGCTCCGACCACGATGCCGGGGACTCCGGCGACCTTCTCCAGCTCCAGGTCGGCGAGGTCGGCGCCGTCGCGGTAGCGGTGCGCCGGCATGTCCAGGTAGGTGCCGGTGTTGGCGACCATGGAGATCCGCCCGATGCGGAACTCGGTGCCCTCGGCGTAGGAGGCGCGCGACGCCTCGAAGGACAGGTGGTCCTCGATGGTCGGGCCGGGCAGCCCCGGGTAGGTGGTCATGCCCTCGGTGACCTGGTGGCTGACGTCGACCAGCTGCGTCATCGGCTCCGCCCTCTTCTCCGGTTCCCGGCTCTCCCGCACGCGCGGTGCCCGGACCTCCGGCTGACCCCAGAGGTCTAGACCAACAGTAGCGCGTGGTGCCCGTGGGGCGACGGTGCCCCGGCCTCGGTGCCCCTGCCGGGCACACCGGTACAGTCGGACCGGCGCCGTCCCTTCGGGCGCCCCCCATCCCGCCCTCTGGACGAAAGAGAATGCCGCCGTGTCGCTGTACGGGGCCGCAAAGACGGTCATCGCGCCGGTCACCAGAACACTGTGGCCGATCCGGGTGGAGGGCCTGCACCACCTGCCCGAGCAGGGGCCGGTGATCCTCGCCGTCAACCACCTCTCCCTCATCGACCCGCTGTTCCTCGGGGTCGCGCTGCCCCGGCCGATCATCTTCATCGCCAAGCGGGAGCTGTTCGCGGAGGACAGAATCTCCCGGCGGCTGTTCACGCGCGTGCTGCGCGCGCTCGGGCAGCTCCCGGTCGACCGCCGTCCGGGGCAGGGGTCCCAGGACGCCATGGACCACAGCCTCGACGTGCTGGCCCAGGGCAACGTCTTCGGGATCTTCCCCGAGGGCAGCCGCTCCCCCGACGGGCGCCTGTACCGGGGCCAGACCGGGCTGGCCTGGCTCGCGCTGACGTCCAAGGCGCCGGTGATCCCGGTGGCGCTGGCGGGCACCGACCGCATCCGGCCGCGGGGCCGGCGCATCCCGGCGCTGCGGCGCGTGGGCGTGCGCGTGGGGCCGCCCGTCGACCTGTCGGCCTGGGCCGGGGAATCGGGCAGGGCGCGCTCGCGCCGCGCGGCGACCGACGCGATCATGGCGGCCATCCGGGAGCTGTCCGGCCAGGAGCAGGTGGCGCGCTTCGCGTCGTCGGTCAAGGCGGAGCTGGAGCGCGGTCGCGGGGCCGGCGCACCGGATCCGCGGGGTCGCGCCGCGGGCCCGGATGCGGCGCCGCCCGGCCCGTGACCGCGCGTCCGCCTCATTCTCGCGATTCCGCGTACAGGACGGCGCCCTGCGGTCTACAGTCGGTGGTCGAGACCGGGCCCCTCACCTCAACCGGTCCCCTCCGGCCGTGCCGCCCGCGTGGCGGCCGCGAGCCGGACGCGGACGCTCGACAGTGGAGGTGCGGGACGGTGGCACGCCTGAACAGGCTGCGGTTTCCGGTGTTCCCCGGGGGTGGGTCGTTCCGTGTGCACGCGCTGGGGGACCGCCCTCGCGGCGACACCCCGATGCGCGGGGGATCACTGCTGGCCAACGGTTTCGGCCACATGGAGCTGAGCACGCTCCAGGGCCGGGTGGACGTCAGCGTCGTCCTGGAGGAATGGGACACCGCGCCGCCCGACTCCGACGGCTCCTCGTGGGAGGAGCACGCGTCGGCACAGGTGTTCCTGCGCGGCTACGTCGTCGTCAGCGGGGGCATCCCCGGAGCCGCGGTGCGCCTCCGCCTGGCCTGCGGGACCGGCCCCTACCGCGCGCGGGTGCACGCTCGGCGCCGGCACGCGGTCGCCGAGCGCTATGATCGCCTTCTCCGGCGCTACCGCGATCCGAAGTCCGAGGCGTTCCGCGTGGCCGAGCAGTGCCTTCGCGGACAGGAGGAGTTCCTGATCCGGCTCTGGCCCGACGCCGCCCGCCGGCCCTCCGCCGCGGAACGCGAGGTGAGGTACCCCACAGCCGTCTCGGGCTAAGGGATGCCCGCGGCCGGTGTTGGTGGTGGTGTGAGGGGATTGCACCGGCGCCCATGTGCGCGGAGGGCGACCGCGTGACGGAGACCCCGCTCATTCGGCGGGGAAGACGGTTGTCTATCTTTATAGTCGGTTTAGTGGGAATTACCCACATGGTTTAATATGAGGTTAGGTTAGCCTGCCCTTAAATCATGACCGACGCGCTCGCCCGCGTCCCTCGATGCGGGAACGTGCCGCACCGCGCTCCCCCATAGTGCCGCCGGACCCGACGCGACGAATGGAGATGCCAATGACGCGACCACTGCGTGTGGGAATCGTGGGGTCCGGCCCCGCGGGGATCTACGCCGCGGACCTGTTGACCAAGGACGACACCCTCGCAGCAAGCGGGACCCCGGTCAGCATTGACATCCTCGACAAGCTTCCCTCGCCCTACGGCCTGGTCCGCTACGGCGTCGCCCCCGACCACCCGCGGATCAAGCAGATCCAGGGTGCCCTCCACAAGATCCTGGACAAGCCCCAGATCCGCTTCCTGGGCAACGTCGAGTACGGGGTCGACCTCAAGCTGGAGGACCTGCGCCGGCACTACGACGCGGTCGTCTTCGCCACCGGTTCCGACCGGGACCGCCCCCTGGACATCCCCGGCGCCGGCCTGCCCGGCTGCCACGGCGCCGCCGACTTCGTGTTCTGGTACGACAGCCACCCCGATGTCGCCCCCTCCTGGGCGGTCGACGGCACGAGCGTCGCCGTGATCGGCGCCGGCAACGTCGCCGTCGACGTCGCGCGGATCCTGGCCAAGGACGCCGACGACCTGCTCGAGACCGACATCACCGACAACGTCCACCAGGACCTGCGCGCCAAGCGCGTCACCGACGTGCACGTCTTCGCCCGCCGCGGGATCGCCCAGGGCAAGTTCACCCCCATGGAGCTGCGCGAACTCGACAAGCAGCCCGGGGTCGAGGTGATCGTGTACCCCGAGGAGTTCGAGCTCTGCGAGGCCAGCCTCGCGGCGATCGAGGGCTCCAACCAGGTCAAGACCAACGTCAAGGTCCTGCAGAACTGGGCGATCCGCGACCCCCGCGGCGAGGCCCGAAGACTGCACCTGCACTTCCTGCACCGCCCCGTCGAGGTCCTGGGCGACGAGCGCGTCACCGGCCTGCGCACCGAGCGCATGGAGCTGACCGGCGACGGCGGCGTGCGCGGCACCGGCGAGTTCGTCGACCACGAGGTCCAGGCCGTCTACCGGGCCATCGGCTACCTCGGCTCGCCGGTCGCCGACCTGCCCTTCGACGACGAGCGCGGGGTCATCCCCAACGAGGGCGGGCGCGTGCTCGACCTCGACGAGCACCACATCCCGGGCGTCTACGCCACCGGGTGGATCAAGCGCGGCCCGGTGGGCCTGATCGGCCACACCAAGGGCGACGCCCTGGAGACCGTCGCCAACCTCGTGGCCGACCGGGAGTCCTTCACCCCCGCCGCCGAGCCCGCCCCCGAGGCGTTCCTGCGCCTGCTCGCCGAGCGCCGGGTGCCCTACACCACCTGGGAGGGCTGGCAGCGGCTGGAGGCGCACGAGGAGTCGCTCGGCGAGCCCCACGGGCGCAAGCGCGTCAAGGTCCTCTCCCGCGAGGAGATGACCCGCATCGCGCGCGACACGACCGCCTGAGCGGCGCCCGCCCCGGACACCCGGGCTGTGATCCGCGCAACCGCTCCGCCCGCGGTCCCGGTTGCGGGACGCGCGCCCATCTCGATGGGTTAGAGTCACTGGTGGTCGGTGTGGTAGCAAGTGTCCCCCGGGCCTCACCTATAGCCTTCGCGGAATACCGCGTGCGGTACCCGCTGCGGCGGGTGGATGCACGGTCTTGAGAGCCGCGTTGTGCACCGCGCCGAGAGGCGACCGCCACACCGGCCACTTCCCAACGTTCCCGCCCCGCGGTCCTACCCCCAGGGACGCGGGGCGGATCTGTCCCAGCCGAGCGGAAGGACGATCAGGCGTGGACGAGAGGTGGACTCCGGGACCGGGTGACGACCGTCCGATACCCCCGGAGAACCCGCGGCCCTACCCCGCGGGCGGTCCCGATCCGCAGGACGGTGCCGGCGCCCCCGGGGCACCGGCGGGCGCACGGCCGGAGCACGGCCCCCCGGAGGGCGCGCCGCCGCCGGAGCCGCGCCCCTCCCCCTACACCCTGCCCTCGGCGCTGACCCAGCCGTCGGGCGCACAGCGGTCCTTCGCCGCGGACTCCCGGGGCACGCCGGCCGGGTCCGGGACCCCGGACCCCGCACGGTCGGCATCGGGCGGCTACCCCGCCGCGGACTTCCGGGCGGCTCCGCCCTCCCCGGCGGATCCCCCCGCTCCCTCCGGCCACGGCGCACCGGCTCCCGGCCCCTTCCCCCACGACACCGCGCGGTACGGATCCGGCGGCTACCCCGCCGCCGGTCTCGGCGGCGCGGGCCACGCGGCTCCCGGCTCCCCCGGCCCCCAGGACGCCGCGCGATCCGCGTCGGGCGGCTACCCCGCCACGGACCTCGGCGGCGCGGGATACGGCTCCCCCGGGGCGTCCGCTCCGGCTCCCCACACCCCCTACCCCGCCCCCTCCCGCGGCCACGACGCACACCGGCCCGCCGGCGACCCCGAGAGCACCGCCTCCTTCGCCGCGGTCTCCGCCGAGCCCCCCGGCCCCGCGCGCGGCCCGCAGGGCCCCTCCGGCCCTCAGGCGCCCTACGGTTCCCACGGCCCCGGCGGACCCTCCGACGACGGCGCCGGACCGCGCCGCAGGTCCCGCAAGGGCCTGATCATCGGCATCACCAGCGCCGTCGTCGTCCTCGCGCTGGTCGGGGGCGGCGTGTCCTGGTACGTGCTGAACATGCCCAAGCCGGAGGAGACCGCCGACGCCTTCGCCGACGCCTGGAACTCCGAGGACTACGCCGCCATGGCGGCGCTGGCGACCGGAGACGGCCTGGAGGACGCGTTCACCGGCCTCGACGCCAACCTCGGCATCGAGGAGGCCCGGATCGCGCTCGACGGCGTCACCGCCGACGGCGACACCGCGACCGCCCCCTTCACCGCCGACCTGTCGCTGAGCAACGCGGGCGACTGGAGTTACGAGGGCGAGCTGCCCCTGGTGCGGGTCGACGGCGAGTGGCGGGTGGAGTTCTCCCCCGCCGTGATCCACCCCGAGCTGGGCGAGGGCCAGACCCTCACCCGCGTGAACGAATGGGGGGAGCGCGGGGCCATCCTCGCCGCCGACGGCACCCGGCTCGACACCCCGGACGCCTCCGGCTCCGTGGCGATGCTCGTCGGCGAGGTCGGCGAGGCCACCGAGGAGGCGCTGGAGGACCTGGGGCCCGCCTATGAGGCGGGCGACCCCACGGGGGTCACCGGGTTCCAGCGGGCCTACGAGGAAGAGCTGGCCGGTACGGCGACGACCTCGATCCGGGTGGCCGAGGCCGGCGCGGAGGACGCCGCCGCCGACGCCGAGAACCCCGTCGTCGTCGGCGAGGTCGAGGGCTCCGACGGCCAGGACATCACCACCGCCATCGACCCCGCGGTGCAGGCCGCCGCCGGCCAGGCGATCGGCGGCCAGAGCAAGCCCACGGCCCTGGTCGCCATGCGCCCCTCCACGGGCGAGGTGCTGGCCGTGGCCAACACGCCGGCCGGGTTCAACCGGGCGGTCGAGGGCCAGTACCCGGCGGGCTCCACGTTCAAGATCGTCTCCTACGACGCCCTGCTCAGCAATGGGATGACGATGGACGAGGGCATGGACTGCCCCGAGAACGCCGAGGTCGGGGGCTGGGACTTCAAGAACGCGGGCGACGCCGAGTACGGCGCCCAGACCGTGACCGAGGCGTTCGCGACCTCGTGCAACACCGCGCTGGTGCAGAAGGTCGCCGAGAAGCTCGACTCCGCGTCGCTGGTGAGCTCGGCGGAGAAGTACGGGTTCAACTCCGAGCTGCAGACCGGGCTGTCGGCGTTCGACCCGGTGTTCCCCGCCCCCGACAGCACCACGCTGCTGGCGGCCTCCAGCCTCGGCCAGGGCCAGATGCTGACCTCGCCGCTGCACATGGCGACCGTGCCCGCCGCTGTGGCCGACGGCTCCTGGCGCTCCCCGGTCTTCGTGACCGATCCCGAGACGTCCGGCCTCCCCGAGCCGACCCCGATCGCCAACGCCGAGAGCCTGCAGGCGATGACCCGCGCGGTGGTGACCGAGGGCACGGCGAAGGACGTGGGCTTCACCGGCGAGGTGCACGGCAAGAGCGGCACGGCCGAGTACGGGACCGCCGAGGAGGGCGAGGACCTGCCCGCCCACGCCTGGTTCGTCGGCTACGAAGGCGACGTCGCCTTCGCGGTCCTGGTCGAGGACGGCGAGAGCGGGTCGAAGGCCGCCGCGCCGCTGGCGAAGGCATTCCTCGACGCGCTGTGATCCCCCGGGTCCGGGCCGCCGCGGCGGCCCGGACCCTTTTCTCCGCCGCTCGGTGGGGGCGCCGGGTCAGCCGGGGCCGGGCTCCACCGCGGTCTCGGGCACCTGGCGGGGTGAGGCGGGCTCCGGGGCGGGGGTGCTCGGGGCCGTGAAGAAGAGCAGGGCCAGCAGCCCGGCCGCCGCCATCGCGATCATCGCGCACACCGCCCACGGCCGCCAGCCGCCCCCGGCGGCGCGCGCGAAAGAGGGGTCGTCGGCGCCGAACGTGGCGAGGTGCCCCGCCAGGGCGGGGTCGTCCTCCCCGAGCCGTTGCTCGATCTCGGCGAGGATCCGCCGTTCGTACTCTCGCAGGGCCATCGCACCCTCCTCGGCTGGGTCCGCACGCACACGGCGCGTGCGTCAAGTGTGCCCGCCCCCCGGGTGTTCTATCCGTGCCGAACCGATCGCGTCCCGCGGACGGCACATCCGTACCAGCCTCCGAGGTGCGGTTCCGCTCACCTTTCACGCCGCGCACGGCTTCGTGGACCGACACTTCGGACACACCGCCCCCTCATGCCGGACATTCCCGCCGATCCGCGCGCTCTATTACCTCTATTGACTACCTGTTTAGTGGGAAATACGTTCTCCGTGTGACCCTCCACCCCCAGCCGCCGTCCGCTCCCCGGCCCCTCGATCCGGTCATCGCGATCATCGGGGCGGGACCGCGCGGTACCTCACTGCTCGAACGCCTCATCGCCAACGCCCCCCACATCCTCCCCGGCGCCCGCGCGGACGTGCACCTCGTCGACCCGTACCCGCCCGGCGGCGGGCGCATCTGGCGGCACCGGCAGTCGCCGCTGCTGTGGATGAACACCACCGCGGCCGACTGCACGATGTTCACCGACTCCACCGTGGCCTGCGAGGGGCCCATCGTCCCCGGCCCCGGCCTGGACACCTGGGCGAACGACGCCGCCGCCGGGCGCCTCGACCTGCCGCCCGGATTCCGCCCGCACCCGGCGTCCCTGGCCGAGGCCGCCCGCGTGCACCCCGGGTGGTTCGCCACCCGCCGGCTCCAGAGCGACTACCTGGCCTGGGTGTACCGGCACGTCGCCGCCCAGGCGCCGCCCGGCTTCGGCGTCCACACGCACGCGACCGCGGCCACCGACGTCCGCGACCTGCCCGGCGGCCGGCAGCGCGTGCTCCTCGCCGACGGATCCGCCATCGACGCCGACACGGTGCTCTTCGCCCAAGGCAACATCGCCGTCCGGCCCGACCCGGCGGAGGAGCGGCTGGCCGCCCACGCCGCGGCCCACGGCCTGGCCTACGTGCCCACGGCCTCCACCGCCGATATCGGCCTGGACGCGATCCGGCCCGGCGAGCCGGTGATCGTGCGCGGCCTGGGGCTCGCCTTCATCGACGCCATGGTGCTGCTCACCTCCGGGCGCGGCGGGCGGTTCGAACGCGGCCCCGACGGCGGACTGCGCTACCTCCCGTCAGGCCGCGAGCCGGTGATCCACGCGGGGTCGCGGCGCGGCGTGCCCTACCACTCCAAGATCCACTACTCGCTGCCGGGCGAGCGGCCGGCGCTGCCCCGCCACTTCCACGCCGGCGCCGTGGCCGCGCTCGGCGACCGCCCGCTCGACATCGCCGACGACCTGCGCCCGTTGATCCTGCGCGAACTGGCCGACGCGACCTACCGCGAACTCGCGGCCTCCCACCCCGAACGGCTGGCGATGGCCCCGGAGCGGTTCCTGGCCGAGCTGGACGCCGTCGACTGGGCGGGGCCCGGCATCAAGGCGCTCATCGCCGAGGCGGTCCCCGACGACGCCGACCGCTTCGACCCCGACCGGCTGGACCGGCCGCTGGCCGGCCTGCGCTTCGCCGACGCCGACGCGCTCCAGGCGTGGCTGCACGCCTACATCGACGCCGACCTGCGACGCCGCCGCGACCAGCGGTACAGCGGCGACCTCGCCGTCTTCCACGGCCTGCTGTCGGTGTTCGGGGTCCTGGCCGAGCTCCTGGCGGCCGGGCGGATCGCGCCCGGATCGGAGGAACGGGACGTCCCGGAGTTCCTCGGCTTCTTCAGCTACCTCGCGAGCGGCCCGCCGGGGCCGCGCCTGGAAGAGCTCCTGGCGCTGGCGCGCGCGGGCGTGGTGCGGTTCCTGGGCGCCGACACCGAGGTGGTGGCGCACGACGACGGGTTCCGCGCCGCGTCCCCGTCAGCGCCGGGCGAGGTGCGGGCCCGCGCACTGGTCGACGCCCGGCTGCCCCGCCGGTCGCTGGCCCGCACGGCCGACCCCCTGCTCGCCCGGCTGGCCGGGCGCGGCGAGATCACCGAGCGCGTCCGGACCGACCCCGCGACCGGGACCGCGCACCGCACCGGCCTCATCGATGCCGACCCCGCCGACCAGCGGCTGCGCCGCGCCGACGGCAGTGTCCACCCGGCGCGGTTCGGCGCGGGCATCATGGTCGCCGGAGGGGTGGGGTCGGGCGGCTTCTCCCGGCCCCGGACCAACGCGGGCTTCTTCCGGCAGAACGACGCGATCGCCCGCGCGGCGCTGCGGCAGGCGGTGGGCGGGTAGCCGCCCGTCCCAGCCCGCAGGGCCGCTCCGCCGCCGCGGGGGCGGCGGGACGGCGCACGCGCGGAGCGGCGGGCGTCAGGCGGCGCCCGGGTCGGCGGAGCCGCGCCGGCGGGCCCCGGCGGCTCCCGCGGGGGCCAGCCCGAGATTCTCGCGCAGGGTGGACCCGGTGTACTCGGAGCGGAAGGCGCCCCGCTCCTGGAGCACCGGGACGACGCGGTCGACGAAGTCGTCGAGACCGTGCGGTGTGATGTGCGGGACCAGCACGAACCCGTCGCAGGCCCCGGCGCGGACGTGCTCGTCGAGCGCGTCGGCGACCTGTTCGGGGGTGCCCACGAAGGTCTGGCGGGCGGTGGTCTCGACGATCAGGTCGCGGATGCTCAGCTTGCGGGCGTCCGCCAGTTCCCGCCACTCGCGCGCCAGGCCGACGGGGTCCTTGGTGTGCCGGACGCGGCCGCGCGTGATGGAGATGTTGTCGGGATCGGGGTCGACGTCGGGCAGGGGGCCCTCCGGGTCGTAGGCGGACAGGTCGCGGCCCCACACCTGCTCCAGGAACCGCAGGGCGGTCTGCCCGCTGACCTGCTGGTAGCGGATGGCCAGGGCGCGTTCGCGGGCATCCTCCTCGGTGTCGCCGATGGCGAAGGTGACCGCGGGCATGATGACCAGGTCGTCGGGGCCGCGGCCGTAGGCGGCCAGGCGCGACTTCACGTCGGCGTAGAAGGCGCGGCCGGCGTCGAGTCCGCCGTGCCGGGAGAAGATGACGTCGGCGGCGGAGGCGGCGAAATCGCGGCCGTCGGCGGAGTCGCCCGCCTGGATGACCACGGGGTGGCCCTGGGGCGAGCGGGGGACGGTGAACTCCCCCTCGATGTCGAAGAACCGGTCCCTGCGGGCGATGCGGCCGATGCCCTCGTCGCGGGCGAACACCCCGGCCCCGCGGTCGCCGGGCAGCGCATCGGCGTCCCAGCTGTCCCACAGCTCCCGGGCCGCGGCGACGAAGGCGGCGGCCCGCTCGTAGCGGTCGGCGTGGTCGAGGTAGCCGCCGCGGCGGAAGTTCTCCCCGGTGAAGGCGTCCGGGGAGGTGACGACGTTCCAGGCGGCGCGCCCGCCGCTGAGGTGGTCGAGCGTGGCGAGTTGGCGGGCCAGCTCGTAGGGCTCGTTGAAGGTCGCGCTGAGCGTGCCGGCCAGGCCCAGGCGGGTGGTGACCGACGCGACCCCGGCGAGGACCGCGAGGGTGTCTGGGCGCCCGACGACGTCCAGGTCGTGGATCAGCCCCTGGTGCTCGCGCAGCCGGAGCCCTTCGGCGAGGAAGAGGAAGTCCATCAGGCCGCGCTCGGCGGTGCGGGCGAGGTGGGTGAAGGAGGCGAAGTCGATCTGGCTGCCCGCGGCGGGGTCGCTCCACACGGTGGTGTTGTTGACGCCGGGGAAGTGGGCGGCCAGGCGGATCTGCTTGTGGGGGGCTGCGGTCATGATCGGGCGGTCTCCTGTTCGGTACCGGTGGGGACCGGGGCCGCGGGCTCGCGGCCGGAAGGCGGGGCGGGTGCGGGCGGCGGGCCGACGCCGAGCGCGAGTCCCAGCTCGGCGCTGTGGGCGCACGCCTCGCCGGAACGGGCGCCGGCGGGCAGCGGGTCGGGGCACAGCCAGCCGGCGGCGCGGGCGGCGAGGGCGACACAGGCCGCCGCGAGGGCCGGCGGGGGCGGCCCGGCCGGGCGGCTCACGTCCGTGCGAAGTGGCCGGCGGGGCGCGGCAGGCCGAAATGGCCGCGCAGGGTATCGGCGGTATAGGCGGCGCGGAACAGCCCGTCGCCGCGCAGGAGGGGGACGACGTGGTCGACGAAGGCGGTGAGGTCCTCTGGCAGGACCGCGGGGTGGACGGTGAAGCCGTCGGCGGCCCCGCGCTCCGCCCATTGCGCGAGGGTGCGGGCGAGGTCGGCGGGGGTGCCGGTGAAGTCCAGCCCGGCGGCGGGCCCGGGGGCGCCGGCCAGGGCGTCGAGCCGGTCGCGCCGGTCGCGGGCGGCGGCGCCGTCGGTGTCGAGGAGCACGGTCGCGTCGGCGAGCACGGCCACGTCGTCGGGCGACCGTCCGGCCTGGCGGACCTCGGCGCGGACGCGGGCGCGGGCGATGGCGGCGGACTGGGGGTCGGGGCGGGCGATGAGGACGGCGTCGGCGTGCGCGGCGGCCGCGGCCAGGGCCGCGTCGTCGTCGGCGCGGACCACGACCAGGGGGTGGCCCTGGGGCGGGCGCGGGGTGATGGAGGGGCCCTTGACCGACCATCCGGGGCCGGTGAAGTCGACGTAGTGGAGCCGGTCGCGGTCGATGAAGCGGCCGGTGGCGGCGTCGCGGATCTCGGCGTCGTCGTCCCAGCTGTCCCAGAGCCGGGCGGCGACGTCGGCGACCGCGGCGGCCTCGTCCCACAGCACGGCGGCGGGGACGGCGGGGCGGCGGCCGATGTGGCGCGCCTCGGCCTCGGTGGGCGAGATCTGCACCCGCCAGCCCGCGCGGCCGAGGCTGGCGAAGTCGAGGGTGGCGACGGCCTTGGCGACGTGGAAGGGCTCGGTGTGGGTGGTGGTCACGGTCGGCACGAGGCCGATCCGGGAGGTCAGGGGGGCGACGGCGGTGAGCGTGAGCAGGGCGTCGAGGCGCCCGCGGACCCGGTCGGCGCGGCCGCTCTGGAGGGCGAGGGAGTCGTCCAGGGTGACGAAGTCGAGCGCGCCGCGCTCGGCCTCCCGCGCGGCGGCGGCGTAGTGGGCGGTGGTGAACAGGTCGGCGGGGCGGGCGGGGGCGACGCGCCAGGCGGCGGGGTGCGCCCCGGCGCCGTCGATGGCGGCGCCGATGTGCAGGGAGGCGGGCGGGGATGCCGGATTCGGGGGCACGGTTCCTCTTCCCTCGGCCGCCTCGCCGAGCCGCGGGCGGCCGTGTCGTCACAGGGGGTGGTGTCCAGAAGAGCTTTAACCTACTAAACCGATCTGGATTACCAATATTCCCCTGTGGTCGACCTCCCGGTCCCGGCCCCGCGATCGGTGCCGGCCCGCGGCCCTGTTACACGGGCGCGTCCTCCCGCGCCGGCGCCTTCTCGGCCTCGCGGCCGCGGCGCAGGAACCCGCGCACGATCGGCACGATGATGACGGCGGCGAGGAGCAGGAACAGCGTCCCGGAGATCGGGCGGGTCACGAAGCCCGTCGGGTCGCCGTCGAAGACGAGCAGCGACCGGCGCAGGGAGCTCTCCAGCAGCGAGCCCAGCACGAAGGCGAGGACCAGCGGCCCGGGCTCGAAGCCGAACTTCTTCATCAGGTAGCCGAGCAGGCCGAAGACGATCACCAGGACGATGTCGAAGACGTTGTTGCGCACGGTGTAGACGCCCACCAGGGTGATCAGCACGGTGATCGGGGCGAGGATCGCCGGCCGCACGCGCAGGATCTTCACGAACAGCCCCACGAGGGGGATGCTCATGATCAGCAGCAGGACGTTGCCGATGTACATCGAGTTGATGACGCCCCAGAACAGCTCCGGCTCCTGGGACACCAGCTGCGGGCCGGGCGCCACGCCCTGGATGAGCAGGGCGCCGAAGATCATCGCCATCGTGGCGTTGGCGGGGATGCCGAGCGTGAGAAGCGGGATGAACGACGATGTGGCGGCGGCGTTGTTGGCCGTCTCGGGTGCGGCCACGCCCTCGATCGCCCCGCGGCCGAACCGTTCGGGCGTGCGGGAGCGGCGCTTCTCCAGGGCGTAGGCGGCCAGCGAGGACAGGGTGGCGCCGCCGCCCGGCAGGATGCCCAGTACGAAGCCCAGCACCGATCCCCGGCCGATCGCTCCGGCCGACTGCCGCAGGTCCGCGCGGGAGGGCCAGGTGTTGGCGACCTTGGCGGGGGCGGCGGCCGCCCGGTGCCGCTCCTCCAGGTTGTGCAGGATCTCGCCGATGCCGAAGATGCCCATCGCGATCGGCACGAAGTCGATGCCGTCGGACAGGGACAGCGAGTCGAAGGTGAAGCGCTCGGCCCCGGAGAAGGTGTCGCGGCCCACGGTCGCCAGGAGCAGCCCCAGGCAGGCGGCGACGATCGCCTTGACCCGCCCGCCGTTGCCCACCGTCGCGACCAGCAGGATCCCGAGCAGGGCCAGCGCGGTGTACTCGGCGGGGCCGAAGTCCAGCGCGAAGCCCGCGACGAGGGGGGCCACCAGGGACAGCGCCACGATCGACGCGGTGCCGCCCACGAAGGAGCCGATGGCCGCGATCCCCAGCGCCGTCCCCGCCCGCCCCTGGCGGGCCAGCGCGTGCCCGTCGAAGACCGTCACCACCGATGACGCTTCCCCGGGCAGGCGCAGCAGGACCGAGGTGATGGTGCCCCCGTACTGCGCCCCGTAGAAGATGCCCGAGAGCATGATGATGGCCGTCACGGGCTCGATCCCGAAGGTGATCGGGAGCAGGATCGCGATCGTGGCCGCCGGCCCGAGGCCGGGGAGCACCCCGACCAGCATCCCGATGACGACGCCGATCAGGCAGTAGAGGAGGTTGGTGGGTTCGAGGACGACACCGAACCCGTCGACCATGGAGGCCAGGGAGTCCATCGGCAGCTTCCTAAGCTTCCTAGAAGAGGTGGGGGATCGGCACGGCCAGCAGGCCCACGAAGACCACGTAGAAGGCGACCACGATGAGGACCGACGCCACCGCCGACAGCCGCCAGGACTCGCCGCCGAGGAAGCGCAGCCACACGAAGGCCAGCAGGGCCGAGGGGATCTCGAACCCGATCACACCGATCACGGCGACGAACCCGACCATGGTGGCCAGGCCCGCCAGGACCTTCCAGGACGCGGCGGAGAACGCCTCGGTGTCACGGGTGCGTCCCGCCATGAACAGCAGCGCGACCCCCAGGGCCGCCGTCGCCGCGCTCACCATCAGGGGCCAGGTGCCGGCCCCGGGGCGGGCGGGTTCCCCCGGCCCCAGCGCCCAGGCGCCGGCCATGCCGGCGGCGCCCAGGGCGACGACCGCGATCCCGACCCCGATGTTGGCCGCCGTTCCGAGCGGCGCCGGGGCGTCGTGCTCGTCGGTGCCGTCCGGGGTGCCGGCGCCGCCGTCCGGCCCGGAGGCGGCGGGCGCGCCCGGTTCGGGCTCCCCCCCGGGCTCGGGCGCGCCGGGCGGGGAGGCGGCCGGCGCGCTCTCCTCCGCGCGCCTGAGCCAGGGGGCCCTCACTGCTCCTCCCCCAGTTCGATGCCGTACTCCTCCACCATGGCGGCGTAGTCCTCGCGGTAGCCGTCCCACTCCTCGACCAGCTGCTCGGGCTCCACTTCGTGGGCGCTGAAGAGGTTGTCCTCGTTGAACGACCGGTACGCCTCGGTCTCGAACGCCGTGCCGAACGCCGAGCGCAGGCTCTCCAGGACCTCGTCGGGCGTGTCCTTCGGCGCGGCGACCGCCCGGTACTGGGAGACGAGCACGTCGTAGCCCGACTCGACGGCGGTGGGGACATCGGGCATGTGCTCGCTGCGTTCCTCGGCGAAGGTGGCCAGGGGGATCAGCTCACCCGCTTCGACCTGCTCCTTGGCCTCGCCGAGCTGGACGGCGGCCACGTCGACCTGCCCGCCCAGGACGGCCGTCAGGGTGGGCGCGCCGCCGTCGAAGGGGACGTGGGTCGCCGAGACCTCGGCCTGCTGGAAGAGCAGCTCCTGGGCCAGCTGGCTGCCGGTCCCCACGCCGGTGCTGCCGAACGTCAGGTCCTCCCCCTGGTCGACGAGGTCGTCGAGGGTGTCGATGTCCGATGAGGCCGGCACGACGAGCACGTAGTCGTCGCGGGAGATCCCGGTGATGACCTCGAAGTCGCCGACGCTGACGGCCTCCTCCTCCGACACCGCCAGGGGGGTGATCGAGGTCAGGGAGGCGTTGAGGATGAGCAGGTTGTGGCCGTCCGGGTCCTGGCCCGCGACCTCGTTGGCCGCGAGCGCGCCGTTGGCGCCGGGGGTGTTGACCACCGGGATGGCGACGCCGAGGTCGTCGTCGGCCCCCTCGGCCAGGGCGCGGGCGATCAGGTCGGTGCTCCCGCCGGGTTCCGCCCCCACAACGAGGGTGATCGGCCCACTGGGGAACTCCCCCGCACCGCCTCCGGACAGGTTTCCGCCGCAGCCTGTGGCGGCCAGGAGCACCAGCGCCGTCAGGGCGGGCACCGTGCGCGCGGGTACAGCGCGTCGCCTGTTCGGCAGTCCGGTCATGGGGTCCTCCTCGTGTGTCGCACCCACCGCCCCGGGGATGTGAAAACGGTCACCCGGGTGGGTGAGTGGCAGCATAGGAGGATTGATCCATGCATGTCCAAGTCGAAATAGGCATAAACCGATACCTTCTACGTATCATCTGATCCGCCGACCCGGACTCCGCTCCAGGGGCACGATCCGCACCTATTACCCACTTAATAGGTATGTTTTACTGGTTTGGTTAGTTTTGATCGACCAGGAGGGAGGTGCCGGGTGGGTATCGGGGATCCCGCGGACGGCGGCGCGGAAGCGGACGGCGGCGGGCCGCTGCTGCGGCTGGAGGGGGTGGCCATCGGCTACCGCCGGCCGGGCGGCTACGTGCCGGCCGTGGAGGGCGCCGACTTCGAGGTGCAGCGGGGGGAGACGACCATGCTCCTCGGGCCCTCTGGGTGCGGGAAGTCCACGCTGCTGAAGGCGGTGGCGGGGTTCCTCCGGCCCGATGCCGGGCGCATCACGTTCAACGGGCGCGCCGATCTGACGCCCGGCCCCGACCGGGCCGTCGTCTTCCAGGAGCTCGACCAGCTCTTCCCCTGGCGCACCGTGCTGGGCAACGTGGCCTACGCGCTGCGGGCCACCGGGACCCCGCGCGCCGAGGCGCGCGAACGGGCGCGCGAGCACGTGGAGCTGATGGGGCTCGGCCACGCGCTGGACCGCTACCCCCACCAGCTCTCCGGCGGGATGAAGCAGCGGGTCGCCATCGCGCGGGCGTTCGCCCTCTCCCCGCTCATGCTGCTGATGGACGAGCCGTTCGGGTCGCTGGACGCCCAGACGCGGGACCGGCTCCAGCGGGAGCTGTCCGAACGGGCGCGGCGCACCGACGTCACCATCCTCTTCGTCACCCACAGCATCGACGAGGCGGTCCTGCTCGGCGACCGCGTGGTGGTGCTCGGCGGACGCCCCTCGCGGGTCCGCGACATCGTCGGAGTCACCGGGGTCGAGCGCCCCGACAGCGAGGAGTTCATCGAGGCCCGGCGGCGGCTGCGCGCCCTGCTGGCCGCCGATGACGCAGCCGGGCCGCACCACGCCCCCGACGACGCAGAGGAGCCGCGCCATGCCGCCGTCGACTGAGACCGCCGTCGCCGGGCCCCCGGCCGCCCCCGCCCCGGCGGCCCCCTCCGGGCGGACCAGCGGGCACGGCCGCGCCGACCGCCCCGGCCCGTGGTCGCGCCTGCCCACCTGGCTGCGGCGCACCGCGCTGCTGGTGGCGCTCGTCGCGGCATGGCAGGGCTACGTGACCGCCGCCGGCGTCAGCCCGCTGGTGTTCGCCGGCCCTCTGGACGTCGCGGCGGCCTTCGCCGAGGGCTGGACCGGCGGGGCGCTCGTGGGACCGACGCTGACCACCCTGCGGCTGCTGGGTCTGGGGATGGCGATCGGGATGGCGCTGGCCCTGCTGCTCACCGCGCTGGCGGTCGGCACCCGGTTCGGCGACGACCTGCTCTCCCTGCTCACCGCCATGATCAACCCGCTGCCGTCGGTCGCGGTGCTGCCGCTGGCGATGCTCTGGTTCGGCCTCAACGAGACCGCCCTGGTGTTCGTCGTGGCCAACGCCGTGCTGTGGCCGATGGCGGTGAACGTCGGCACCGGCTTCCGGACGGTGCCCGCCACGACGCTCATGGTCGGCCGCAGCCTGGGCCTGCGCGGCTGGCGGCTCATCCGCGACGTGCGGCTGCCCGCCGCTCTGCCGCACGCCATCGCCGGGGTCAAGACCGGCTGGGCGTTCGGCTGGCGCACGATCATCGCCGCCGAGCTGGTCTTCGGCGTGGCCGGAGCACAGGGCGGGCTGGGCTTCTTCATCAATGAGGCCCGCTACTACCTGGACATCCCCGGCGTCTTCGCGGGCCTGGTGACGATCGCCCTGATCGGGATCGCGCTGGACCTGCTGTTCACCCTGCTCGAACGGCGCACAGTGGTGCGCTGGGGCATGAAAGAAGGAGCGACCATTTGAGTACGACGACCACCGGCCCCGGGCGGCGGGATGTGCTGCGGGGCGGGCTGGGCCTGCTGGCCGGGGCGGCGGTGATCGGGCCCCTCGCGGCGTGCTCGAACGGCGAGGGAGCGGCCGGGTCGACCGGCGAGGTCGCCATCGCCAGCGGGCACGGGATCAGTTACGCCCCGCTCACCATCATCGAGGCACAGGGCTGGCTGGACGAGGACCTGCCCGGCCACACCGTGAGCTGGCAGATCCTCAGCGGCGGGTCCGCCAGCCGCGACGGCCTGCTCGGCGGCAGCCTCCAGGCGGGGACCAGCGGCCTGGCCCCCTACCTCCTGGGCTGGGACGCCGGCGTTCCGTGGCGGATCGTCACCGGTCTCAACAACATGCCGCTGTGGATGGTGGCGATCGACGAGCGCATCCAGAGCCTCGCCGACATCACCGACGCGGACCGGATCTCCTCGCCCCAGCCCGGGTCCATCCAGTCCATGGTGCTGGCGCGCGCCGCGCGGGAGGAGTTCGGCGACGCCGACCGGTTCACCGCCAACCTGGTGGCCATGCCGCACCCCGACGCGCTCCAGGCGCTGATCAGCGGGCAGATCGCGGCGGCCGTCACCTCGCCGCCGTTCCAGTACCAGGCCGAGGAGGAGGGCGCGCGGGTGCTGCTGGACAGCTACGACGTGTTCGGCGGCCCGCACGGGTTCAACGTTGTGGTGGCGCTGGAGGAGTACGCGGAGCAGAACCCCGAGGTGATCGAGGCCGTCCACGCCAATGTCGCCCGCGCCAACGAGCTGATCGCCGACGACCCGGGCGAGGCCGCCCGCATCCTCTCCGAGGCCGAGGACGGCGAGATCGACCCGGAGCGGTACGAGGACTACCTCACCCGCGACGGCATCGAGTTCACCACCACCCCCCAGGGGCTGGAGGACCTGGGCGCGTTCATGGCCGAGATCGGCGAGATCGACGCCGGGCCGGAGGACTGGCGGGACCTGGTCTTCGATACGGTCGCCGAGGAGCAGGGCGGCTAGCCGGCCCGGTGGGGGCACCGGGCGGCGGGCCCCGACCGGGGCCCGCCGCCCCGGCCGTTCCCCGGCCCCGACCCGTCGGGGCCGGGGTTCCCGGTCCGCTCCCGCTCGGGGCGGACCACCTCATCGCGATCGCCGAAGTGCGCCGTGCGGTACCAGGACACCGACCGGGCGGGCCATGGTCGTGTGCGGCGGCCGCGCAGGATCGGGGCCATGAATCCCCTGCCGGGCGGGTCGCCTCGTCCGGCGGCGCCGTTGCGACACCCCCGTCGGCCCGGCCCCGGCGGGAACATCCGCCGCCGGCGGGCAGCGCCGGTGGATCGCGAGCGCGGCGAGGTAGAGGTAGAGGTAGTAGAGGTAGCCGCGCCGGATCGAGATGCGCTCGGTGGGAGAACAGGGCCGGGGCTCCGCCGCCGCATCGCGGCCCCGCTCAGCCGCCGCGTCGGATGGGTCACGGATTTAATCCTACTAAATAGGTAGACTTAATCGAGTTTATCTCGCATGATTAAGACCATGCTCACCCGACGTAGCGAACACCCGGCCCTTCGCCGCCTCGCGGTGGTTCCGCCGCCCCACGCGGCCGCCGGGACCACCGCCGACCTCCCCCTTGCCGACCTGCCGCTCTCGGACGAATCCGAGACGCTCCTCGGCGTCGTCCCGCTGGAGGACGACGGAAAGCTGATGATCGTGGTCGGACGCGTCGTGGACGCCGATGGCGCCCCGGCCCCGGGGGCGCCCTCCCCCTTCGACGAGGACGACGATCCGGCCGACGACCTCGTCATCGACCGCGCCACCTGGCGGGTCACCGCCCGGGGCGCGCCCATCGACATGACCTACCAGGAGTTCCGGCTGCTCGACCGGCTGGCATCGGCCCCGGGCCGGGTGTTCTCCCGCACCGAGCTCCTGGAGAGCGTGTGGGGGACGGCCGGCGACCTCCAGACCCGGACGATCGACGTGCACATCCACCGGCTCCGCCGCAAGCTCGGCCCCCTGCGCAACCGCCTCTCCACGGTCCGCCGGGTGGGCTACGTCTACCAGCGGATCTGAGGCCGCGACACCGGACGGGGCGACCGGCCCGGCCGCGAGCCACGGCACCGCGGCCCGCCGATGCCGACCATGCCGGGCACCGGTTCGGCACCGCCGTCGATCCGCCGCCGCGGAAGCGCGCGACGACCCCCCTTTCGCCTCGCGCTTCCGCGTCGGATCCGACACCGCCGGAACGGCGCGCACGCAGGCCGGGCACGGAACCGGACCGGGAACAGGAGCCCGGCCACCGGGCAGGCGGCCCGCGGCATGGTCCGCCAGTGCGCACACGCCCCCTGCGCCGGGCGGCGTGCACCGCCACCGGCCCCGGCCCCGGCCCCGACGCCCCGACCCGGGCGCGAGCGGCGCCCCGGCACATCCATGACATGAAGACGTGATCGAAACACGGAGGGTGTGATCCGGGTGCCACGGGGTGCGCCTCCGCGGCCGAGCGGCCCGGCGGACACCCCGAACCCGCTGCGCGCCCCGAACACCCGGAGCGCCGCCGCTCCGGCTGCGCGGCTCCGTGCGGGCGCTCGGCGGAGCGCCCGCCCCGGCCCGACCGCCGGAGCGGGCGGCGCCGTCAGGCCGGGTCGTCGCCGGGCGGCGCCGGCTCGGTGGGCAGGCCTGCCGCGGCCCAGGCGCGGAAGCCGCCGATGAGGTCGGTCGCGCGGGTGAGCCCCAGGTCGCGGAGCTGGGCCGCGGCGAGGCTGGAGGCGTAGCCCTCGTTGCAGAACACGATGATGCGGCGGCCGGGGTCGCCGGCCTCGGCGATGCGGTCCGGGCTGGTCGGGTCGAGCCGCCATTCCAGGACGTTGCGCTCGATGACGACCGCGCCGGGCACGACGCCCTCGGCGCGCCGGTAGGCGGCCGGTCGGGTGTCGACCAGCAGCGCGCCGGCCGCCGCCTCGGCGCGGGCCTGTTCGGGGCCGACCCGGTCGAGCCGGGCGCGGCTGCGCTCCAGCAGCGCGTCGATCGCGCTCATCGCGCGCCGCCCGCCGCCGGTGCCGGTCGCTGCGCGCCGTCACGGGTGGGGACGTCGTCGAGGACGACGGTCCCGGGCTCCGGTTCGTGGGTGAGGATGCTGTGCGTGCGGGTCAGGGCCCCGGTGCCGTCGACCCGGTAGTACGACATCGCGGTCAGGGGCGGCGAGTAGGCGTGCACGGTCACCGCGGGGGCGGCGGTGAGGTTCACGACGTCGTGGACGTGGCCGAGGGGGAAGGCGGCGCCGCCTCCGCCGGACAGCGGGCGCTCGTGCAGGCCGGCCGCCCAGTAGCGTTCGGTCAGGCTCCCGCTGACGACCGTCAGCGCGCCCAGCGACCCCGCGTGGTCGTGGAGCGCGGTGGACTGGTCGGGGGTCCAGCTGATGAGCCAGACGTCGGCGTAGGCGTCGCCGCGGAGCCGCACCGACCAGCGGTTCTCCGCGTCGAAGCGGATCTCGTGCAGCCCGCGCCGGACCTCCTCGGCGGTGGTGGCGGTCAGCTCGACGAGCCGGTCGAGCGTCAGCGGGGTGGGCGCCGTCGCGAGGACGGGGCTGTGGTCGATGGTCATGGGCGTCTTTCCGGTTCGATGCTGGTCAGGACGGTCTCACGCGGTCCGCCGGTGACACCGTTCATCGAAGAGGAGGCCGCGCCGCCAGATGCGGCGGGCCGGATCGGTCGTCGCTGCCATGATCAAAGTTAACCATATTTCCTACAGGGTTAGTGGGTAGAGACGCACCGAAGATCCGACGGCACACTGCCACCGCGCGACCCGGCGGACCGCACACGGGCGCGAACCGGAATGGACCGCTGCTATTTCCTACTTTTTCAGTTGACAAAGTCTTCTTACTCGGCGACGCTTGCACCGTGGCACTCCGGAAGCGCGGATCCGGAGCGCCGCAGGGGCGGTGGCCACCGTGCGGGAGGTGGCGCCGCGGCCGGGGACGGCGACCTCGCCCCCAGGCCGTCCCACGCCGCCCGGCATGACCGCGCCGGGGGCGATCGGCACGTGCGGCGCCCATCGCCCCCGGCCCGGCCGACCCCGTCCGCGCCGCCACCGGCCGCCGATCCGACACCGACCACACCCGAGCCGCCGCGCACACCCCCCGCGCGCCACGCCGGGCACCCCCGCCTCCCGGCGATCGGGAGTCCGCCGTGCTTTATTCCAGATAATTCACGTAGGAAATTCCGACAATCCGCTCCGCCCCCGCCGGCGGCCGGGACGTTCGGGGGACGCCGCACCCGCGGCAAGGAGGTCGATCCATGTCCGAGCCGACCGGCACCCGCCACGCCACCGACCGCGGCGGAGACGACCCGGCGGCCATCGCCGGAGCGCTCGCCGGCCGCCTGGCCGAGGGCGCCGGCGACCGCGACGCCGAGCGGCGGCTGCCCTACGCCGAGGTCGCCGGGATCGCCGCCGACGGCCTGCTCGGGATCAGCGTCCCGACCGCGCACGGCGGCCCGGGCGCGGGGCCCGCCACCGTGGCCGAGGTCCTGCGCCTCATCGGCACCGCCGACCTCAGCATCGCCCAGGTGCTCCAGCCGCACTTCGCCTTCCTCAACGCACTGCGGCTGCGCGGCGGCCCCGCCGCCCGCCAGCGGCTCTACTCCGACGTCCTCAAGGGCACCCTGGTCGCCAACGCCCAGGCCGAGCGCGGCGGTGCGCACTCCCACGACCAGCAGGCCCGGCTGGAGCGCGCGGCCTCGGGCGGCTGGACCCTCACCGGCACCAAGTTCTACGCGACCGGGTCGCTGTTCGCCGGCTGGCTCGCGGTGACCGCGAAGGCCGATGTCCCCGGCGAGGCCGAACCGCAGACCCACATCGCCTTCGTCCCCCGCGAAGCCCCCGGCCTGCACGTCGAGGACGACTGGAACGGCATGGGCCAGCGGACCACGGGCAGCGGCACGGTGCGGCTGGACCGGGTCGAGGTCGCCGATGAGCTGGTGCTCCCCCACTACCTCACCTTCCGCGAACCCACCACCTACGGCGCCTACGCCCAGCTCCTGCACAGCGCCATCGACGTCGGGCTGGCCCGGGGCGCCCTCACCGAGGCCGCCCGGTTCGTGCGCACCACGAGCCGCCCCTGGTCGGAGAGCGGCGCCACCGAGGCGTCGGCGGACCCGCTCACCGTGCAGCGGTTCGGCGAGCTGGAGGTCCAGGTGCGCGCCGCCGAGGCGCTGCTGTCCACGGCGGCCGGCCGGGTCGCCGACGCCGACGCCGGCCCCACCGACGCGTCCACCGCCGAGGCGTCCATCTCGGTCGCCGCCGCCAAGGTCGCCGGCGGTGCGGCGGCCGTCGACGTCGCCGGCGCCCTGTTCGAGGTGGCGGGCACCCGCTCGGCCGGCGAGGACCTCAACCTGCACCGGTTCTGGCGCGACGCCCGCACCCACACCCTGCACGACCCCGCCCGATGGAAGGTCCAGCACATCGGCCGCTACTCCCTCAACGGTCAGCGGCCGCCGCGCCACGGCCAGATCTAGCCGGGCACGGCGCGGCCGGTCCGCACCGGCCGCAGCGGTCGCGCCCACGACCGCGAACCGTCCGCGAAAGAAGGATTCTCATGGCATTGACGTTCCACTGGTTCCTGCCGACCCAGGGCGACAGCCGCGGCATCGTCGGCGGCGGCCATGGCGTCGAGGTCGGCTCGGCCTGGCGGACCCGCGAGCCCACCATCGGCTACCTCACCCAGATCGCCCGGGCCGCGGAGCAGCTCGGGTTCACCGGGGTGCTGACACCGACCGGCGCGTGGTGCGAGGACTCCTGGCTGAGCACCGCCATGCTCGTCGCCGCCACCGACCGCCTGAAGTTCCTCGTGGCGTTCCGGCCGGGGCTGCTGTCGCCCACGCTCGCCGCCCAGATGGCATCGACCTACCAGCGGCTCAGCAAGGGGCGCCTGCTGCTGAACGTGGTCACCGGGGGCGAGGCCCACGAGCAGCGCACGCACGGCGACTTCCTGGACAAGGACGCCCGCTATGCGCGGACCGACGAGTTCCTGGAGGTCGTGGACCGGCTCTGGAAGGGCGAGACGGTCGACTTCGCCGGCACCCACATCACCGTCGAGCAGGCCGTGCTGCACCGGCGCCCCGACCCGGTCCCCCCGGTCTACTTCGGCGGGTCCTCCCCCGCCGCCCTCGACGTCGCCGCCCGGCGCGTGGACACCTACCTGACCTGGGGCGAGCCGCCGCAGGCGGTCGCCGAGAAGATCGGGAAGGTGCGGGAGCGGGCCGCGGCGCACGGCCGCGCCCCGCGCTTCGGCATCCGGCTGCACGTCATCTCGCGGGACACCGCGGAGGAGGCGTGGGCCGAGGCCGACCGGCTGCTGTCCCACCTCACCCCCGAGACCATCGAACGGGTGCAGTCGGGCCTGTCCCGCAGCGAGTCGGAGGGCCAGCGGCGGATGCTCGCCCTGCACGGCGGGCGCACCGACGCCCTGGAGATCCACCCCAACCTGTGGGCCGGCGTCGGCCTGGTCCGCGGCGGAGCCGGGACCGCGCTGGTGGGCAGCCACCGCGAGGTCGCCGACCGCATCGAGGAGTACGCCGCCCTGGGGATCGACGAGTTCGTCCTGTCCGGCTACCCGCACCTGGAGGAGGCGTACTGGTTCGGCGAGGGCGTGCTGCCGCTGCTGGCCGGGCGCGGCCTGTGGCGCCACCCCGACCGCCCCGCGGGCGCCGCGGGCCCCGCCGCCCCGGCCGTCCCCTTCTCCGGGCCCGCCGCGGCCGTCCCCCAGCCCACCGGCTGACGGCCCCCGCACGTTCCCTCCCCCGGCCCGGAACCTCCACGAGGAGTCCCCAGATGAGCACCACCGTCCTGATCGGCAACCCGCGCCCGGGCTCCCGGACCGCCACGGCCGCGGTCGCCGCGGCGCGCCGCGCGGCCGACGCAGCGGGCCGGACCGGCCCGCTCGACGTCATCGACCTGGCCGATCTCGCCCCCGTGCTGCTCGCCCGCGAGCGGCACCCCGACGTCACCGCCGCGCTGGAGCGCGTGACCGCCGCCGAACTGCTGCTGGTGGCCAGTCCCACCTACAAGGCCACCTACACGGGGCTGCTGAAGGTGTTCCTGGACCTGTTGCCGGGCGGTGCGCTGTCGGGGGCGGTGGCCCTGCCGCTGCTGGTCATGGCGTCCCCGGCGCACACGCTCGCCGTCGAGGTCCACCTGCGCCCGCTGCTCGTCGAACTGGGCGCCACCGTGCCCGGCCCGGGCCTGGCGCTGCTCCAGGACGATGTCGACCGCCTCGACGACGTCCTCGCGCCGTGGGCCGAGCGCATCGCGCCGCGGATCGCCGCGGCGCTGCCCGCGCGGGCGGGCGGATGATCCCTCCGCGGCGCGGCGACCCGGCGGCGGGGGCGTGTCCCGCCCCCTCCGCCCACCATCCGGCACGCACCCGAAAGGAGAGCGCCATGCGCAGCGCGCACGCCGCGCCGCCGTCGCGCGCCCCGGACCGGCGACCGGTCGACGCCGACCGGTTCCGCCAGGCGCTCGGCCTCCACCCGGCCGGAGTGGTCGTCGTCACCGCCGATGCCGCCGGGGAACCGGTCGGACTCACCGCCACCTCGTTCACCAGCGTCAGCCTGGCACCGCCGCTGGTCGCGTTCTACATCGCGGAGTCCTCGGCCACCTGGCCCAAGCTGCGGCGCGCCGACGCCTTCGGCGTGCACCTGCTCGCCGACGACCAGGCGGCCGTGGCGGCGCGCTTCGCCGCCAAGGGGGTGGACCGGTTCGGCCCCCCGACGGCCTGGCGGCGCGGCGCCTGGGGCGTGCCGCTGCTCGACGACACCGCCGTGCGGCTGCTGTGCCGCCGCGGCGACACCCGGCGGATCGGCGACCACTGGCTGGTGGTGGGCGAGGTCGTCGAGGCCGAGGTCACCGCGCCGCGCCCGCCGCTCCTCTACCACCAGGGCACCTTCGGCGGCTTCACCGCCCGGTCCTGAACATCGGGTTCTCATCCGCGGTGCACCCGGCGGTCGTGGGCCGCTGCGCTCGATCGCCGGGGTCGGTCGGACGGCGGCGCGCGATCGACCACGCCCCCGGACTCCGAGCGCGCGTCGCCTATGCGCGGGAACCGGCACCCGAACCGGCCCCGGCCGCGACCATCGAGTCCCACCCCTCGCCGGCGGAATGCGGGTCGATCACACCGGGGCGGTCAGGTGGCGGGCGGTCGTCGCCAGGCGGACGAGGACGCGTGTGCCTCGGAGCGGATCTCATCGGTGACCGACCGCCGCTCGGGCGTGTCCGGGTGCGTGCGGTCCCATGCCGGGTAGAGGTCGAGCCAGCGCCCGCGGCCGAGGCCGGTGTAGCACAAGTGGACGTGGACGGCGGCCGCCGGTTCGCCGGCGGCGCGGCCCGCCGCGGTCGCCACCGGCCCGGGGCGCCACCGGCGGATAGCGCGCGTACGGGCTCGCCCATCGGGCGGGGGCCGTCGGCGTCGCGGCCGACGTCCGTGCCGGCGGTCAACGGCGTGCGGCCGGGCGGTTTCATCGGGTGATCTCGGGGCGACGCGCCCGCTTGCTCTTGGCCTCGGTGGCCGCCTCACGTATTATCCCTACTAAACCGGTAGAAAAAGAGACCGCACCCCCTGCCGAACGGGAAGGCCCCCATGCAGACCATCGTCCTCCTCGGACTCGTCGGCTTACTCGCACAACTCGTCGACGGCAGCCTCGGCATGGCCTACGGCGTCACCTCCACGACGCTGCTCCTGTTCATCGGCACCAACCCCGCAGCGGCGTCGGCCACCGTGCACCTCGCCGAGATCGGGACCACCCTGGCCTCAGGGGTCTCCCACTGGCGGCTCGGCAACGTCGACTGGAAGGTCGTGCGGCGCATCGCGCTGCCCGGCGCCATCGGCGCCTTCGCCGGCGCCACGTTCCTGAGCAGCCTCTCCACCGAGGCCGCCGCCCCGATCATGAGCGGCATCCTGCTCGCGCTGGGCCTCTACATCCTCGTCCGCTTCACCGGATGGGGCACCCCCCGCGGCAACCTCGGCAAGCCGGTGCGGCGGCGCTTCCTCGTCCCGCTCGGCCTGCTCGGCGGCTTCGTCGACTCCACGGGCGGCGGCGGCTGGGGCCCCGTGGGCACCCCCGCCCTCCTCGCCAGCGGGCGGATGGAGCCGCGCAAGGTCGTCGGCTCCATCGACACCAGCGAATTCATCGTCGCGCTGGCGGCGAGCCTGGGCTTCCTGGTCGGCCTGGGCGCCGCCGGGGTCAACTACGCCTGGGCAGCGGCGCTGCTGATCGGCGGTGTGATCGCCGCGCCCATCGCCGCCTGGATCGTCCGCCACTTCCCGCCCCGGGTCCTGGGATCGGCGGTGGGCGGCCTCATCGTGCTCACCAACACCCGCACCATCATCCGCTGGCTGGAGGTCCCGGACGGCGCCCAGACCGCCGTCTACGTCGTCCTCTACCTCGTCTGGGCCGCGGCCGTCGTGTGGTCGGTCCGCGCGCACCTGGCCGACCGCCGGCTGCACGCGGAGGCCGCGGCGCCGACCGCCACGCCCGAGGAGCCCGGTCCGGGCGAAGCGGCCGGAGCCGTCACCGACACGGCCCCCGGCGGCACCGGAGACTCCCCCCGCATCGAGGCACGCGACTGACCCGTCCGGAGACGGGCCGGGTGCCGCCGCCCCGACACCGCCGGGCGCCCCGTCCGCTGCCCGGCACCGCCGGGCAGCGGACCCTTGACGCTGGACCGCTCCGCCCCCGTGGCGGCGACCATCCCGGCCGCCACGGCGACGCGGGGCGGTCCAGCCCCTGTCACGGCCCGGCCGCCGGCCGGCGGGTCACTCCCCCGCGCCGGCGACCCGGGAGGCGGGGCCGGGTGCGCTCTCGGTGCGGTAGGCGTCGAGCACGGTCACCTGGTAGCGGGCCTCGCCGTCGGCCGGGGCGGTGTCGGTGAAGGTGCGCGGGCCGTCGCCGCCCGCGCCCACGACCGCCACCAGGTTCTCGGCGTCGGCGAGGTCGCACAGGTCCTCGCCCGCCCCCGGCACGCGGTACACGGCGTAGGACCGGGCGCCGTCGACCTCGTCCCAGCGCAGCTCCACCTGGTCGGACTCGCGCGTGGCCGTGACCTCCCCCACGGGGTCGGGGACGCCCTCGGCCCCGTCGGCCTGCGGCGGCAGGGCCGGGCGCGGATAGTGGTCCTCGACGAGCCGGTCCATGGCGGCGCTCGCGCGCCCGGTGAGGTCCTTCATCGAGAAGTACACGTCACCGGTCACCTCGGGGCGGTCCCGGCTGAAGTCGAGCTGGCGGGAGAGCGCGTCGGCGCCCTCCCAGTCGTCCTCGCCGACCCGGTAGGCCGCCTGGCCGATGTAGAGGTCCACGCCGGTCCCGGCCACCTGGTCGGACCACCAGGGCACGAGCTCCTCGTAGTCGGCGGTGGCGAAGCCGCGGTGCCAGTAGAGCTGCGGGACGATGTAGTCGACGGTCTCCTCGCGGATCCACGCGCGGGTGTCGGCGTACTGGGCGTCGTAGGACTGGAGCCCGCCGGTCGCCGAGCCCTCGGGGTCCGATGCGTCGTTGCGCCAGATCCCGAACGGCGAGACCCCGAACCGCACCCAGGGCTTGGTCTCGCCGATCCCGGCGTGGACCTCGGCGATGAGGGTGTCGATGTTGCGGCGCCGCCAGGAGTCGCGGTCCTCGGCGCCGCCGTGCGCCTCGAAGCTGGCGTCGTCGTCGAACTCCTCCCCCTCGGCGGGGTAGGGGTAGAAGTAGTCGTCGAAGTGGACGCCGTCGATGTCGTAGCGCTCCACGACGTCGAGCACGACGTCGACCACCCACGCGCGGACCTCCGGGTTGCCGGGGTCGAGGTAGCCTTCGTCGCCGTACTCGACGAGCCACTCGGGGTTGCGCCGCGCGGGGTGGTCGTCGGTGAGGTTCTCCAGGTCGGGGTCGGCGAACCCGACGCGGTAGGGGTTGAACCAGCCGTGCAGCTCGAGCCCGCGCTCGTGGGCCTCGGCCACCGCGAACTCCAGCGGGTCGTACCCGGGGTCGCCGCCCTGCTCACCGGTGAGGTAGCGGGCCCACGGCTCCAGCTCGGACTCGTACATGGCATCGGCGGTCGGCCGGATGTGCAGGAAGACGGTGTTGAGGCCGAGCGCCCGCGCCCCGTCGAGCCGCTCGCGCAGCTCCTCCCGTTGCTCCTCCGCCGAGAGCCCGGCCTCGGAGGGCCAGTCGATGTTGCGGACCGTGGTGAGCCACGCGCCGCGCATCTCCCGCTTGGGGAACGCGGGGTCGGCCTCGCAGTCCTCGGGGATCGGGTCCGGCCCGGGCGACGCCTGGGCCGCGGTGTCGCCGGATCCGGCGCCGTCCCCCGACGGGGCGCCGAAGCACCCGGCCAGCAGTGGAAGCGCCGCGGCCGCGGCCGCCCCGCGCATCCGCCACCCCATGACGAGGTCACCTCACCCTCTGTGGACCGTCTGCGGTTCGTCACGTTTCCGCCACAGCCTAAGGGCGGCCGGACCCCGGTCCGGCCCATCGCGCGGAGCCCGGACGCGACCGCGGACGGAACAGGCTCTTGCTGATCTATAGACTGGAATGTCGTGACGACCGTCCGCGAAGCCGCACCTCATCCCACCGTCCGCACCGTCCCCCTGCGCGCGGGCGGCGGTCTGCTCCGCCACCTGCCCGCCGACGCGCCCATGGCGTGGGTGCACGAGGGCGAGGGCCTGGTGGCGTGGGGCGAGGCCGCGCGGATCACGCTGCCGGCCGAGGACGACCCCGGCGGCGTCGCCCGCTTCGGCGAGGCGGCGGCGTGGCTGGCCGATCTCGCCGCGCGGGCCGAGGTGCACGATGCCGTCGACGCGCCCGGCACCGGCCCGGTCGCCTTCGGCGCCTTCACCTTCGATCCCCGCTCCGCCGGCTCGGTACTGGTCGTGCCCCGCGTCATCGTCGGGTCGCGCGACGGGCGCGCCTGGCTGACCACCATCGGCGACCGCGCGGAGGCCCACCCCGGCGAGATCCTCTCCCGGGTCACCCCCATGCGGCCCGTCGGCCCGCTGACCTGGAGCGAGGGGGCGCTGGAGCCGAAGGAGTGGGAGGCGGCGGTGGCGACCGCCGTGGCGCGCATCCGCGGCGGCGCACTGGCCAAGGCTGCGCTGGCCCGGGACACCTTCGCCGACGCCGAGCGCGGGATCGACGCGCGCACCTTGCTGGCGCGGCTGGTCCGCGCCTACCCCGGCTGCTACACGTTCTCCGTCGACGGCATGGTGGGCGCGACCCCCGAACTCCTGGTGCGCCGCGAAGGCGACCGCGCGGCCTCCCTGGTGCTGGCCGGGACGCGCCCGCGCGGCGAGACCCAGGACGACGACGACATGCTCGCCGCCGACCTCCTGGCCTCCACCAAGGACGCCGAGGAGCACCGCTACGCGGTCGACTCGCTGCGCGAGGCCCTGGAGCCGCTGGCGGAGGAGGTCGAGATCCCCGACCGGCCGCGGCTGCTCCAGCTGGCCAACGTGCAGCACCTGGCCACGCCGGCCCGCGCCACGCTGCTGCCGGGTGCGACGACGCTGGACGTGGTGGCCGCGCTGCACCCCACGGCGGCGGTGGGCGGCACGCCCACCCCCGCGGCGGTGGAGCTGATCCGCGAGATCGAGGGGATGGACCGCGGGCGCTACGCCGGGCCGGTGGGCTGGATCGACGCCGCGGGCAACGGCGAGTGGGGCATCGCGCTGCGCTGCGCCCAGATCACCGGCTCCCGCGCGCGCCTGTTCGCCGGCTGCGGCATCGTCGCCGGATCCGACCCCGAAACGGAGCTGGCGGAGTCGGAGGCCAAGCTGCGGGTGATGCGCGAGGCCCTGGCCGACTGACCGCCCCGGGCCGGCCCACCGTCGCTTCAGTCCGCGGTGTCCTCCGGGGAGGTGCCGGACGGGCGTACGGGGCCGTAGCCGAGGACCGGGCCCAGGTAGCCCAAGAGCAGTCCCTTCAGCTCGGCGAGGACGCGCCGGCGGTCGTCGCCGCCGGCCGCCATGATCATCGGGAACACGCCGCGGGTGATGGCGATGGCGACCTTGGCGAGCAGGTCGAGCCGTTCCTCGGGCAGCCCGGGGACCCGGCGCGCGAACAGGGCGCGCAGCCGGTCGGCGATCCCGCCGTTGAGTTCCTGCGCCGCGCGGGCCAGCCGCGGCGAGGTGGGCGACCCGTGGAAGAGCACCCAATAGGCGGGGCTGTCCGCTTTGAACGCCGCCATGGCGTCGACGACCCGGTCGATCAGGTCGGGCAGCGGCAGCCGCGCCACGTCCTCGGTGAGCTGGGCGTCCCAGAACCCGTGGGAGCGCTGGACGAAGCGCGGCACGAGCGCGTCCAGGATCTCGTCCTTGTTGCGGAAGAACTGGTACAGCGATCCCGGGGAGACGCCGGCGCGCGCGGCTATGGCGTTGGTGGTCGCGTCCTCGAAGCCGTTCTCGGCGATCACCCCCTCGGCGGCGTCGAGGATCTCCGCCATGCGGCGGCGCCCCCGTTCCTGCCGCCGCACGACCGCCGACTGTTCGGACTCCATGGCCACCGCCGTCCTTCCACCGCGCTTGACGAATACGAGCGAATACTCGTAGTTTATGCCCACTGGAAAATGCGAGCGCCCTCTCGTATTAGATCGTCCGACTCCGGAGCCCCGTCGACCGCCCACGAGCGCCGGACCCACCGGAGACCCGAGTAGGCGCCCCTCGCCCACCCCTGCGGACCACCCGGCCACCCCCTCCTGCGGACACCACCCGGACCCCACAGGCGCACCCACAATTCCACGACATGAACACGAATAAATGATCGTGTTCGACGAAGGACCGCAACGATGCCAGCATCCCTGCCCCGCCCCAGCCCTCCCCTGGCCCGGCTCGGCCGGTTCACCGCCCGCCACCGGTGGGCGGTCATCGCCGCGGGCCTCGTCGCCCTGATCGCGGCCGCCGTTGTGGGAGCCCCGGTCATCGGGCAGCTCTCCCTCAACCGCTACAGCGCCCCGGGGTCGGAGTCCGACCGGGTCGCCGTCGCCCTCGACCGGACCTTCGGCACCGGCAGTCCCGACCTGGCGCTCCTCGCCACGGTCGAGGACGGCACCGTCGACGACCCCGCCGTGCGGGAGGCGGGACGGGACCTGCACGAGCGGCTGGCGGCCGCCGACGGCGTCGCCGACGTCCGCTCCTACTGGAACGGGGACGGCGCCACCCTGCGCTCCGACGACGGCACGAGCGCGCTGCTGCTGGCCCGGCTGCCCGGTGACGCCGATCATGTGCGCGGCGACGTGCTCCCCCGCCTCGCCTCGGAGTTCGAGGGCGACGGCGGCGCCGGGATCACCGTCGGCCTCGGCGGCTCCGAGGAGCTGTTCCGCCAGGTCGCCGCCGAGTCCTCAGCCGACTTCGTACGCGCGGAGATGATCATCTTCCCGGTCCTCTTCGTGCTCCTGGTGATCGTGCTGCGCGGCCTCGCGCTGCCACTCGTCCCCCTGGTCCTGGGGGTGTTCACCATCGCCGCGACCCTCGCGGTGTTCCGCGTGGTCACCCTCTCCACCGACCTGTCCACCTTCGCCCTCAACATCACCCTGGTCATGGGCATGGCGCTGGGCGTGGACTACTGCCTGTTCGTCATCTTCCGCTTCCGCGAGGAACTGCGCGCCGGCCGGTCCACCGAGGACGCCGTCGCCGAGACCCTGCGCACCGCCGGGCGCACGGTGCTGTTCAGCGGGGCCACGGTCGCGGTGGCGTTCGCGGCCCTGTTCGCGCTGCCCTTCGACTTCCTGCGGTCCTTCGGCTACGCCGGAATCACGGTGGTGCTGTTCGGCATGGTCGCGGCGCTGGTCCTGCTGCCCGCCGTCCTGGCCGCCTTCGGCCCGCGCGCCGCACGCGGTGTGTTCCTGCGCCCCGGAGCGGCGCGCCCGGCGGGCACCGGGTTCTGGCACGCCACCGCCGGCCGGGTCATGGCCCGGCCGATGCGCTACGGCGGAGCGGTGCTGGCGCTGCTCCTGGTCCTGGCGGCCCCGGTGCTGGGCATCCGCTTCGGCCTGCCCGACGAGCGGGTGCTGCCGGAGTCGGCCGAGGCCCGCCAGGTCTCGGAGCGGATCCGCGAGGACTTCACGGCGGAGGAGGGCGACGCCGTCCAGGTGGTCACCGAGATGGCCCCCGGCGACGACCGGGTGGCGGCCTATGCCGCCGGCCTGTCGCGCATCGACGGGGTGGTGCACGTGGACTCCGCAGCGGGGACGTTCACCGACGGCGCGCGCACCGCCGCCCCCGGGGCCGGCACCGCCCGGTTCGGGGCCGCGAACGCCGGCACCACCTGGCTGTCGGTCGTACCGAGTGTCGCTGCGCTGGAGAGCGCCCCGTTCGCCCTGGTGCAGGAGGTCCGCGCCGCACCGGCTCCCGCCCCCGCCGAGGTCGGCGGCTACCCCGCCGAACTGCTGGACTACCGCGACGGGGTGACCGACCGGCTGCCCCTTGTGGTCGGCCTCATCCTCGGGCTCAGCTTCGTCCTGCTCTTCCTGCTCAGCGGCGGCCTGCTCCTACCGCTCAAGGCGACGGTGCTCAACGTGCTGAGCCTGGCGGTGATGTTCGGGGTCCTGGTGTGGGGGTTCCAGGACGGCAACCTGTCCGGGCCGCTCGGCTTCACCGCGGCCGGGACGCTGGAGACCAACATCCCCCTGCTGATGTTCTGCATCGCCTACGGGCTGTCCATGGACTACGAGGTGTTCATGATGGCCCGGATCAAGGAGGAGTACGACCGCACCGGCGACACCGCCGCCGCGGTGGCGGCGGGGCTCCAGCGCAGCGGGCCGCTGATCTCGGCAGCGGGCGCCATCCTGGCGGCATCCTTCCTGGCCTACGCGACCTCCGGTGTCGTGCTGCTCCAGATGCTCGGCGTCGGGCTGGCCCTGGCCATCCTGGTGGACGCGACGCTGATCAGGGCCGTCCTGGTCCCGGCGTTCATGCGCGTGGCGGGCCGTGCCAACTGGTGGGCGCCACCGCCGCTGCGGCGGCTGCACGCGCGGATCGGGCTGAGTGAGTCCGGCCCGCCGCCGGCGCCCGCCGACGTGCACCGGGCGCCGGCCCGGTCGGCGGGATGATCGCGGTCCTCCCGGCCAGCGGCGCCGCGGACGGCGGCCGCGGCGGGACGGGAGGACGCCCCGCCCCGCCGCGCGGGGTCACGCCAGGCGCGCGGGGAAGCCGCCGGTGGCCACCGGCCCCCAGCGCTCGGGGGTGATGCGCAGCAGCGACTTGCCCTGCCGCCGCATGGCGGCGCGGTACTCGTCCCAGTCGGGGTGCTCGCCCGAGATCGCCCGGAAGTACTCCACGAGCGGTTCGACCGCGTCCTCGCCGTCGACGACCTCGGCCGCGCCGTCGACCTGGACCCAGGGGCCGTTGAAGTCGTCCGACATCACCAGCACGCTGACGGCGGGCTCGCGGACGGCGTTGCGGGTCTTGGCCCGCTCGGGGTAGGTCGAGACCACGATCCGCCCGGAGGTGTCCACGCCGCAGGTCACGGGGGACGCCTGGGGGCCGCCGTCGGCGCGGCGGGTGAGCAGCACGGCGCGGTGGCGCGGCCGGAGGAAGTCCAGCAGCTCCTCGCGCGAGACGCGGGTGTTGGTCGCGATGGACGGGCTCATCTCGGGCTCCTGTGCGCAGTGGGCGAATGCGGGATCGGCCGGGGGCGGTGGACGGTGACGAGGAAGGAGGCGGTGACCGGGGCGGGATCGGGCAGCGCCGCGATCCGCTCGGCGAGGTCGGCCGCCGACAGGTGGCGGGCGCTGGGCCCCATGCCGACGGCGGTCGCGATGTCGCCGTGCGGCAGCAGCAGCGGCACGTCGAGCTCCTCGCGGTGCTCGCGCGCGAAGCGCTCGCCGAGCGTCCGCCCCATCCGCTCCTCCTTGCGCGGGTCGACCGTGACCAGCCCGAGGGCGCCGGTGAGCTCCGCGAGGTGGCGCGTCGTGGGCCCGGCGACGATCAGCGCGCCATCGGGGCGCAGCACGCGGTGGAACTCGGCGCCGTCGCGCGGGGCGAACACGTTGAGCAGCACGGCCGCCGTGCCGTCGCGCATCGGCAGGCCCCGCCAGGCGTCGCAGGCGGCGGCGCCCGCACGGGGATGGGCCTTCGCGGCGCGGCGCAGGGCGTATTTGGAGACGTCCAGCGCCAGGCCGGCGGCGCCGGGGTGGTCGTCGAGCACCGCGGCCAGGTAGCGGCCGGTCCCCGCTCCGATATCGGCGACGAGGCCGCCGGCGGGCGCGTACTCCCCGGTCAGGGCGGAGATCCGGCGGGCCAGGGGCGCGTAGTGGCCGGCCTCCTGGAACGCCTGGCGGGCGGCGACCATGTCGGCGGTGTCGCCGGTCCCGGCGGGGCGGCGCCCGGTGAGCAGGCTGGCATAGCCCTCGCGGGCGACGTCGAACCCGTGCCCCTGGTCGCAGCGCAGCGCGCCGCCCGCGGGCGCCAGTCCCGCACCGCAGTGGGCGCACGCCAGGGCGGCCAGCACCTCCGGGGGCATCCGCAGCCGGCCGAGAACGGCGTGGGGACGGTGCTCGGTGCTGCTCATGATCACTCCACCCTATCCGCCGCGCCGCCCGGCCCCCACCGCCGCCGCGCACGGCCGCCCGGGGCCGCGGGCCCGGCGGTGGGATCCGCATCGAGCGGGCCGGGGCGCCGCGCCCGCGGCGCCCCGCAGGCCGCGCGGGGTGCGCCCGCCGCCGCGGCACTAGGCTTTCGGGCGATCACCGCCGCTCCTACCATGGAAAAGGTGTCGCACGTTGTCCGAGAACCGCGCATCCACGGGCTCCACCGGCCGGCCGACCGTCCTGCTGCTCAACGGGCCGAATCTCAACCTGCTGGGGGTGCGTGACCCCGCCCAGTACGGCACGACCACGCTGGCCGACATCGAGAAGCGGGTCACCGACCTGGGCGCGGAGCTGGGCGCGGACGTCGAGTGCGTGCAGAGCAACCACGAGGGCGTCCTGGTCGACCAGGTGCACCGGGCCCGGGAGCTGGACGGGATCGTGCTCAACCCGGGCGCGTTCGCGCACTACAGCATCGCCCTGCGCGACGCGGTGGACGCCGTGGACACCCCTTGCGTGGAGGTGCACATCTCCAACGTCTACGCGCGCGAGGAGTTCCGGCACACGTCGGTGACGGCACCGGTCATGCAGGGCTACATCGCGGGGTGCGGGGTCACCGGGTACGAGCTCGGCCTGCGCGCGGTGCTGGCGCGCATCGGGCGGCCCCGGGGGTGACGCCGGCCGCGGGCACGGGGGCGCGGCGGGCGGGCCTGCGGGGTTTCCCACAAGGCCCCCGTTCTGCACACGGCGCCACCTGTTGTTAAATTCGTCGTCGGTGTCCGATCACCGCAGGTTCACCCGCCGCCGCCGGGCGGGCCCCACGTGGGCACCCCTGGCACCGGCACCGACCGAGAGGGATTGACGAGGCCGTGCAGCAGCCGTCCGCCTACCGCGTGTTGTCCGCCACCGCCGTCGCCGGCGCACTGGCCCTGACGACCGGATGCGGCAGCGACAACGCCGTACGCGGCAACGACCCGCTCCCCACTCCCGAGGGCATCGCGTGCGCCGAGGGCAGCATCTCCGCATCGGGCTCCAGCGCGCAGGAGAACGCCATGCAGACCTGGGTGGCGGGCTACCAGACCGCGTGCGCCGACGCCCAGGTCTTCTACAACTCCATCGGGTCGGGCGGGGGGCGCAGCCAGTTCATCGACGGCGCGGTCTCCTTCGCCGGCTCCGACGCCGCCCTGGACGACGAGGAGGCCGCCGAGGCCCGGGAGCGGTGCGGCTCGGCGGCGATCAACCTCCCCGGCTACATCGTGCCGATCGCGGTGGTGTTCAACCTGGAGGGCGTCGATTCGCTGAACATGTCGCCCGAGGTGATCGCCGGGATCTTCAACGGGGACATCAGCAGGTGGGACGACCCCGCCATCACCGCCGACAACCCCGACGCCGACCTGCCGGACGCGGCCATCACCCCCGTGTCCCGCTCCGATGAGTCGGGCACCACGGAGAACTTCACCGAGTACCTGGCGGCCGCGGCCGGCGACGCCTGGCCCCACGAGCCGGGCGGCCAGTGGCCGGTGCCCCCGGCCGAGGCGGCCCAGGGCAACAGCGGCGTGGCCCAGGCGGTCAAGGCGGGCGAGGGCACGTTCGGCTACGTCGAGGCGTCGCACGTCGGCCACATGTCGACGGTCGACGTCGAGGTCGGCGACGAGTTCGTGCACGTCTCCCCGGAATCGGCCGGGGCCGTCGTGGCGAACTCCCCCGAGCGCGAGGGCAACGGCGAGCACGACCACGCCCTGGAGCTGGACTACGGCACCACCGAGCCCGGCACGTACCCGATCGTGCTGGTGAGCTACGAGGTCGCCTGCCTGGAGTACGCCGACGCCGGCGAGGCCGCCAAGGTCCGCGACTTCCTCGGGTACGTGATCAGTGAGGAGGGCCAGCAGGCCGCCGCCGACGAGACCGGATCGGCCCCGCTGCCCGAGGAGACCCGGGAGGGGCTGCGCGCGTCGGTCGACGCGATCAGCGGGCCGGAGTAGCCGGAGGGCGGCCGCACCGCGGGGCGCCGCCGGGCCCGGCCCGCCGCTCCCGCACACGCACGCACCCGGACATGTCACATCACCTGCCGAAGTGGTGTTATGGCACAGTGTTATCGTGGCCTGTGTGCCGGGGTCCGGGTGTGTGCCCGGCCGGTGTCTTCCCCCACCGGCCGGACCGCTGCCGGATCCCGCGCGCCGGGCCGGCGGGCCGCACGGGCGCGCACGCGGCGGACCATGGGCGCCTCGCTGCGGCCGTCCTCCGCGACGATGCACCCATGGCCGTGGTCGGCACCGCGTTCAGGCGTGCGTGCCGTCGCCGCGAGCGGCGTGCGCCGTCCTCACGACGCTTGCGACCCTAACCCGGCCCTCTGACAATCCTCTGACGGCCCCGGCGCACCCCCACCCGATCCGCTCGTCGGCCCGCGGATACGGCGGCGCCCCGGTCCAGCCCTCCGCCGGGGGGACCGGGGAGCCGCGACGGCGGGTCAGACCCCCGAGCGGTGCCATCTACATCCTCACTGTCAATCGGCGCGCCCGTCCGCCGCCCGGACCGCCGCGTGCCACCGCCGCCCCCGGGCGCTCCCCCATCGGCCCCTCGGGTCGATCACGCAGCGTGTTCCCAGCTCACGTGAGGGTCAATTGCGGGACCCGCGTGTGCAGGTGTGTGATCGCGGGCATCTACCATGGCGCCGTCGAACAATTCCCGCCCGGGCGCGGCCGCCGCCCCTGACGGCCGGCCATCCGTTCCCCGATGCCCGGCACCGGGGCGGGCACCTTTCGTGCCCCTCGCAATGGAGCAGAAGAATCTTGGACGTTCAACCGTGGGTGTGGGCGGTGACCATCGCCGTGCTGCTCGGTGTCATCGCCGTCGACTTCATCATCACCGCCCGCAACCCCCACGAACCCACCATGCGCGAAGCCGGCGCCTGGATCTCCGTCTACGTCGGCCTCGCCATCGCCTTCG